>JBDKUU010000113.1:0-13267 GCA_039679525.1 Phycisphaerales bacterium
TGCCCGCCCGCCGCCATCTTCGCGGAGTATCTGCTGCGTAAGCGGGCTCGGTGAAAGTCCCTCGTCGCTCCCCGCAATGTCGTTCCCTGCAATTCCGGGATGAACCCCAAAAATGAAGCGTGGCTCCGGCGGATTTTCGTCGGAGCCACGCTCTGTTTCTAAACCCATCTGAGAGGGCGGTCGAAACCGCCGGGTCAGACGATCACTTCGCGATGCCGATCAGTTGGATCTCTGCGATCTGCATGCTGTTGGCGGTCGCGGGAGTGCGGAGCTTCGGGAACAGGACCTGGTAGTGCGCGTATGCGGTCGTGTTTGCGAAGGTGATCGGGGTCGTCGTCGCAGTCAGACGAGCCCACGCGGTCGCGCCCGCGAAGTCCACGATGTCGCCCTTGGTGATCAGCGTGTAGGGGCCGGTGATGCTGCCGTTGGAGCCGTACAGCTCGAAGCTGATCGGGTCGCGTTCGGCGGCGTCGTTGGCCGAGACGAACTTGATCTCGTCGACGACCGTGGGGCCGACGGCCGGAGTGACCTGCACGCCGGTGGTCTCTTTTTCGCCCTTGAAGTGGAGGAACTTCGTCGAGCTGCTGCCGTCGAACACCATCGCCGGGGCCTCAGCAGCCGGCCAGCCGAAGGCGTCGCTGGTCGTGAGGCCGTCGTTCGGCACGCCGCGAACCGTGCAGCCGGAGGCCGTGACCACGGTCTTCGTGCGGCGGGCGAGCGAAGTGCCACGGCCGATGTCGTCGATGTAGAGTGTGCCGGAACCGCCGGAGCTCGGACTGGTCTTGTTGCCGACGCCGATGGTGATCGTCTTGACCTTGGTCATCTTCACGCCGGCGTTGGTGAACGTGCTCATCGGGATCAGCCAGCTCTGCCAAGCGGTGGATACCGTGGCGTTGGGATCCGAATTGGCGACCAGCAGCTTCTTGCCGCTGCTGTCTTCGATCGCCATGTAGATCGGGGCGGGCGCGTTGATCGTCGAGTCGTTGCCGCGGAAGCAGATCCGAACCATGTCGGCGCCGTTGGGGGTCCAATCCTGGGGCGTGTCGAAGGTGCGGTAGGCTTCCGAGTAGTACGGCGACTGCGTGTTGTTGTAGAGCAGGGGCATGGCCTGCTTGCCGCCGTGAACAATGGACTTCTCGGCGAACGGGGCGTTCGTGTACCCGACCTGCGAGCCGCTGGCCTTGTCTGTCACGCCGTCGATCCAGGTGTTCCAGATCGTGGTCCCGGCGTCCATATCGTCGTTGTAGCTCTCGAAGTCTTCGACGGCGCCGAATTCCTCGGTGGCAAAGGTCCAGACGCTGCCTGCCCACTCCGGAGTCGTCTCGGCCGCGTTGACCTCGACAACCTTCCAGTAGTAGGTGCTGGCGAAGATCAGATCGCCCGGCGTAACACTGCATTCGCCGGCCGTCTTGACAGTCGCGGCGCCGTCGGCGACCGCCTGCTTGTCGGTTCCGACGTAGACCTTGTGCGACGCGGCTTCACGGCCGGTCCGCCAGGTCAGATCGGTGCCCACGACCACGTTCGTGGCGTTGTCGGCCGGCTGGGGCTCGCGGGGCAGGACCGGGACGTAGAAGAAGCGGACTTCGCTCAGGCCGGTCTGCTTGGTCATGCCGCCCCAGTTGCTGTTGATGGTGATGCGGACGTACTTGGCGATCGCGCCGTTGAAGTCGACCGTGGTGTTCGCGCCGTAGGTCGCCATCCCGGTGGCTCTGGCGAACTGCGAAGCGCCTTCGAGCGTCGTCCAGGTCGCGCCGTCGACGGAATACTCGACCACGACGTCCTTGGCGCCGAAGCCCACGATGCCCTCGACCAACTGATTGGCGTTCCACACCCACATCTGGTGGAGTTTGTACTCGGCGTCGAACTGGTACTGAATCCAGGCCGGCAGAACGCTGCCGCTCATCCACATGTACGAGGCTTCGGTGGAATGCTGATCGTCGGCGTTCAGGCCGGAACCGTCACTCGTCTTCTCGGGTCCCATCGTGGCGGCGGCGGAAGAGCTGGCCGTCGCGGTGACCTTCGTGATCGGGTAACCTACCGGCTCCACGGTGAACTTCCAGATCTCGCCCTTGAAGACCGTGTTGGTGGGGGCGGCGTTGACTTCGTCGATGCGCCAGTAATAGGTCTGGCCGTACTGGAACATGCCCTCGGGATCATACGTCAGCTCGGTCTGATTCTGGCTGACGAGGACGCCGCGAGGATCGGAAACGCTGGCGGCGTTGACATCCTCGAAGGAGGTGCCGAGATACACGTTGTGGCCAGCCGCGAACTCGCCGGCCGTCCAGCTCAGGGACACGTCGCGATGCACATCCGTCGCGCCGGTCTCGGGGCTGGGCGTCATGGCGGTTGCGATGCTCTCGGCGTACTCCGCCACGGCGATCAACTGCGGGATGTTGATCGGGGCGCCGGACTTGTCGTCGATGCGGACGAATCCGCGGAACGTGTCGCCCGGCAGGTAGTGCTTGACATAGGCGGGGGCGTTGCCGTTCTTATCCGTGGCGAGAATCTCGAAGTTGTCGATCCCGGTGCCGGCGGCCGGACGGGACGACGTCCAGGTGGTGGTCAATCCCCACTTGGTCCCGGTCTCGGTGATGGTGCAGGCCCCGCCTGCGTCCCAGGTGCCGCCGGCGCCGTTGAAGCCCAGAATGTTGGTCGAACCGCCGGTGCCCCAGTTGGTGGTGCCGCCGGTGGAGTTGGCCTGATAGTAGAAGGGGATGTCCGCGTACCAGACCACCTTGCCGCCGGCATTGAGGTACTGGCGGATGGTGGCGTTGGCGTTATTGGTCTCGGCCACGGTGGCGGGCACATCATCCCTGCAGAACACGACGACGCTCAGCTTCCTGTCGGCGATGCGGGCGTCCATCCACGTCTTGAGCTCTGCGGCGTTGACGACGGTGTACCCGGCGGCCTGCAAGGCGTCCCGAACGGCGATGCCGTCCCCGGCCCAGGAGGTCGCATAGGCGCTGTCCCAGTAGGCGACGCGGTCGTAGGGACTGCCCTGTGCCTGTCCGCTCACGATCGCGAGCGCCGACAGCACAATCAGAGAAGACACCAGCTTTCTACACATACTCCAATTCTCCTTCAGTGAAAAAAATACTCAGGCCACACTCTGGCCACGTGACCCATCGGCTAAAAAGAGACTCGCGTCGACCCCGGATGGAGCAACAAAATCTCCCGTCCCCTGGACGCCGGGACCGTCCTCCGATCGTAAAGCTTTATGCACAAAGGGTTTGCTATCTCATCTGAGTCGCATGCAAACAGAATCGGCAATGCATCCGGTTTTCACCGGCCCCGAAATGGGATTTGTTTCTTCGACCCTAACCTCCTATCTGCTCCATGCAATCAGAACCTCCACAAATGCCTTTGTACACCATATTGGTGATTGAGTCAACGTTCCTGGGGGTATCTTTTTTCAAAGCGGGCAGATTTCTTCCGGCGTTCGGTGTGAATTCAGGGGACACGGATGGGGTGCGTGACTATGAGGAATGACCCTGGAAGGGGCCATCCTTCCCCTGTCTTCCCGTCCCTCGCGTCCGGCATGGGGACAGAGTCTGCGACCGCAGAGCGGTCAGTTCTTCTGTCGCCACGGCAGCGTCTGCTCGAACGTGGCTTTGAGCCGCTCGCTGGTCGTGAACACGTTGATCGTTACGTTGATCGTCACATTATCGGTCGAACTGCGATTGAGCTGGGCGTCGATGGAGCCGAGTTGGGCGTCGTACAAGGACTTCTTTTGGTAAGACGCCTGTGCGTTGGCCAATCGGTCGAGCACGGTGATTTTCCCCTGCATCACCAGGGGCGTCCCTTCCTCTTGCGCGGCTACGCCCCGCGCGACGAATTGTAGCGACCCATCGTCTGCGACAGTCCATTGGGCTCCCTCGAAGAGCGACCGGAGCATCTGCTCAGCCTGGGCCGCGGGCTGCGGGTCCCACTTGATGATCAGGGGCGGAATCACGCCGCCACCGGCCGTCGTTTTCCAGACGCCACAGTCCGGTGAGCGCGTCTGCGATGAGCAATCGACCGGTCTCGTCCAGGCCCATGCCGACAGGCTTGCCGAAGGGCCCGTTGTGCATGGACAGATTCCCCTGAAAGACCAGCGTCGGGTTTCCCTGTGCGTCGATCCGCCAGATCTTGCGGGGCTCATCCAGCCGCTGCGGCTTGTCGAAGACGTAAAAGCACTGGCGAGTCGGATCGGCCACGAGGGCGGTGGGACCTGTGAATTTGGCGGTTCCGTACGGCACCGGTTGTTGGCCGACGAGCCGATACAGGTCGGGCTTCCATTGGGCGATGAAAACGACCAGATCTTTTTCGCCCGTGGGGGGCGGGAGCTTCTGCGCTCCGGCGGCCGACACGACCCACGCGGGCATCCAGGCCAGCACGATCACTGGAAGAAAGGTCCGCAATCTCATGGTGTCCTCCCTGTCATCTCCGGTCTCTGTCCGACCCATCATCTCACTCGCGGAACGCCTGCCAGTATACCCCCGAGATCCATGCAGGCGATCAGTTTTCCCCGTACGGGGTCGAGCCGCCTTCCGGAGAGGAATTTGGCTTTGCCTTTCGGTCGGTTGTTCCTACAATGCCGCTGTGGATTCGCAAGCGATTGTGCCCTGTACGGTTATGGAGATCATGAGATGATTCGCAAGTGCGTAGTCCTGGCCGCAATCCTCGGGATCGCGGCCGCCGGGTCGGCCGACACCGTCGATCTGGTGGTCTTGAACAAACCTCTGAACGCCGGACGCATCAGCCCGATGCTGTACGGCGGTTTCGTCGAGATGCTCGACGACGTGGTCCCCGGCATGTGGGCCGAGATGCTCGGCGACCGCGACTTCGAGGGCGTCGTCCCCACCTCCAACTGGACCTATCACCTCGGAGCCCTGGACCTCTGCGATCGCGACTGGGACGCGGGGGATTCCTGGACTTATGACACGGAGAGCCCATGGAACGGCGCCCGGTCGGCGAGAGTGACCGCTGCGAAGGATCAGCCGGGGCGACTGAGCCAGAGCCGATTGACTGTCGCCAAGGGAATGGCCTACCTGTTCTCGGGACATTTTCGCGCAAGCTCGGCCGATCTGACGGCGTCCGTCCGGCTCAAGGCGTTGCTTCCCGACGGGCAGTGGATGTCTCTGGGCTCGGCGACGCTGACCCCCGTCGGCACGGACTGGACGAAGCTGGAGGCAAAATCGGTCTCCACCGGCGCCACGGACCGGGCGGTGCTGGAAGTCGAGGCGGTCGGCGACGGCGTCCTGTGGGGCGACATGCTCTCCTTGATGCCGGCCGACAACGTGGAAGGGTGGCGGCGGGACGTCGTCGAGGCGATTCGCCAGTTGCGTCCGCCGGTCCTTCGCTGGGGCGGCTCCTCGATCGATCCCGGCGGGTACAAATGGAAGGAGGCGATCGGAGAACGGGACCGCCGGCCGTCGTACGTCAATCCGTACTGGGGCCGCCGCGACTCGGGCGACGTCGGCGTCGAGGAGTTCATTCGATTTTGCCGGGCGGTGGGCAGCGAGCCGCTCGTCTGCATCAGCTACGCCGACGGGCCCCAGAGCGCGGGCGATCTCGTGGAGTACTGCAACGGCTCCGTCGAGACGACCTGGGGCAAGACGCGAGCCAGGAACGGCTATCCCGAGCCCCACGCGGTCAAGTACTGGCAGGTGGGCAACGAGGTCGGAGACGCCGAGGTGACCGGCCGAAGCGCAGATTTCTGCCGGGCGATTCGCAAGGCGGACCCGCAGGCGGTGATCTTCACCTCCTTCCCGAGCCCCGAGCTGCTCGATCGGGTCGGGGAGTTCGTCGGCTATCTGTGTCCGCACTACTACAGCTCCGATCTAGCGGGGGTCGAGTCCGATATTCAGCGGTGGCGGGACCTCATCGCGAATTCGAAGTACCGCGACGCCGTCCGCCTGGCCGTGACCGAATGGAATATCAACGCCGGCAACTGGGGCCTGGGCCGGGGCAAGCTGTACACGCTCGACTGCGCTCTGTTCGAGGCGCAGTTCCTCAATCTTCTCCACCGCAATTGCGATGTCGTGACGATGGCATGTCGCTCGAACCTGACGAACAGCTTCTGCGGCGGGACGATCCAGACCAACGCCTCGGGGCTCTACAAGATCCCCGCCTTCTACGTGATGAAGCTCTTCCGCGATCACAGCCGGCCGATGCCTCTTATGACTTCGCAGATCCCGGCGGGTCTGAGCGTCACCGCGTGCGGATCGCAGGATCTCAGGCAGATCGTGGTTTTCGCGGTGAACACGCGGAGAGAGCCGGTCGAGATGAAGATCGATCTGAGCCAGTTCGGCACGGGCCGCGAGGTCGTGGCGGGCGAGGTCGTGGGCGACACCCAGGATCGCCGGCAGGTCGACATCACCAATGGCTGGGACCGGCCCGAGCGAGTCAGGACGATGCCGCTGCGGTTCGAAGGCCGGACCGTCGCGCTGCCGGCCCTGTCGGCGGCTGCGATCGAATGCGAGTAACCTCAAGCCGTGCTGACCGAGTCCGCAGAGGCCTTCAGTCTGGTACGCGATGGTGTCATCGAAATCCGAAATTCGAAACTCGAAATCCGAAACAAGCACGAATGACCGAAATCTGAAATTCGAAACAGGCTCTCGGCCGGCGCCAGCGTTTTGGACATTCGTGCTTTGAGTTTTGGGTTTGTTTCGGATTTCGAGTTTCGTGCTTCGAGTTTTGGCTCCGGGCGGCATTGTCAGACCACCTGTGCGGATCTGCTTGGGGCGTCGTCGGAGATTGACGGTTGCATCGCGGAGCTGCGACGGATAGAATACATCCTTTGTTCGTGCCTGCGTCGCGACGCGGGCGGATTTGGTGGGAGATCCTGAACCAGGGTACTGAAAGGGAGGCCGCTTATGAGCAGAGGCGCAAAGTCGTGGACGCTGGCGTTGGTCATCGGGGCAGTCGTGTCTTTCGCCCTCGTGGGCTGCAAGAAGCAGGCAGGGCCCGCACCCGCCAAGGACGGGAACCCCCCGGCCGCGGCCGCTCCGGCGGCGAAAGGCAAGGCGATTGAACTGTCCTACAGCGTGTTCTTCCCGCCGACGCACATCCAGGCCCAGACGGCCGATGCATGGGCCAAGGAGGTCGAGAAGCGGACCAACGGACAAGTCAAGATCACGATGTACGCCGGCGGGACGCTGACCAATCCTCAGCAGTGCTACGAAGGCGTGGTCAACGGGATCTCGGACATCGGCATGAGCTGCTTCGCCTATACGCAGGGCCGATTCCCGCTGCTGGAAGGGTTGGATCTGCCGCTGGGCTATCCAAACGGCCACGTCGCCACGCAGGTGGCCACGGAGCTGACCCAGAAGTATCAGCCCAAAGAGGTGTCGGACGTGCACATTCTGTACGTCCACGCCCACGGGCCCGGCCTGCTGGCCTCGAAGAAGTCCGTGAAGAGTCTGGACGACCTCAAGGGTCTCAAGATCCGTTCGACCGGCCTGTCCCAGAAGATCGTCACGGCCCTGGGCGCCACGCCGGTGGCCATGCCCCAGTCGGACACCTATGAGTCCCTGTCCAAGGGCGTCGTCGACGCGACGTTGTGCCCGATCGAGACGCTCAAGGGCTGGAAGCAGGGCGAAGTCATCAACTCCGTGACGGACGCCACCGCGGTCGGCTACACCACCGCGATGTTCGTCGCGATGAACAAGGCCAAGTGGGATGCTCTGCCGGCCGACGTGCAGAAGACGATCACGGAAGTCAGCGCCGAGTGGGTGGCCAAGCACGGCCAGGCCTGGGACCAGGCGGACGTGGACGGCCGGGAGTTCGTCAAGAGTCTGCAACGCGAAGTGATTTCGCTGACTCCCGAGCAGCAGCAGCAGTGGAAAGACGCGGTCAAGCCGGTGCTGGAGGCCTACGTGGCTGCCACGAAGGCCAAGGGACTGCCTGGCGAGCAATTCCTCAAGGACGCCCAGGACCTGATTGCCAAGTACTCGAAGTGATGGGTCGATCCGTGAACGAAGGTCAACAACAGCCGGCCGCCGGTTCGGGGTTCCGTTCCCGGTACGTGTCCGTTCTTCGCGGCGTCGTCGGCGTGCTGGGGGCGATCGCAGGCGTGGCCGTCGCGGCGATGATCGTCGTGACGTGCATTGACGTCGTGGGCCGGCGGTTCGGGCATCCGCTCAAGGGCACTTACGACATCGTCGAGATCCTCGGCGCCATCACGATCGCCGGTGGGCTGCCTTATACGACCGCCTGCAAGGGCCACGTCGCCATCGAGTTCTTCTTCCAGCGGCTCTCCCGCCTCGGGAAGGTCGTCGTCGACACCGCCTGGCGAACCATCACGATTTCTTTGTTCGCGTTCCTCACGTGGCGATTCATCCGTTACGGCCTGGAGATCAAGGCCAGCGGGCAGGGGACTTCCACGATGGGCTGGCCGATCTTCTGGCTGCCCTGGTGGTTTTCCCTGTGCTGCGGGATCATGGTCCTGGTGATCCTGTACCACCTGACGCATCCCGGAAAGGCGCTGATGAAGCCATGACCCCGGAACAGATAGGCATAATCGGCTGCGTCGCCCTGGTCGTGCTGCTGTGCAGCAGCATGCCGGTGGCGTTCGCCATGGCGGTCGTGGGTTTCCTGGGCTTCGCGGCGGTCGTGCATTGGAACTGGCACGCGGCCGTGAGCATGATGACTCTCGATCTGTACAAGACCTTCGCCTCGTACAGCCTGACGGTGATCCCGCTGTTCGTGCTGATGGGGCAGGTGGCGTTTCACGGGGGCATCAGCCGGCGTCTGTTCGATGCGGCCTATCATTGGCTGGGCCCGCTTCGCGGCGGACTGGCGATGGCGACCGTCGGGGCCTGCACGGCCTTCGGCGCGATCTGCGGCTCCGGACCCGCCACGTCGGCCACGATGGCGCTCGTGGCAGTCCCCGAGATGAAGCGGTACAAGTACAGCATGGAGCTGGCCTGCGGGGCCGTCGCCTCCGGCGGGACCATCGGCATGATGATCCCGCCCAGCGTCGTGTTCATCGTCTACGCGATCCTGACCGAGCAGTCGATCGGCAGCCTCTTCATCGCAGGGATTTTACCGGGGCTTCTGACGGCGCTGCTGTTCTGCGTGACCATCTACCTGCAGTGCCTGCGCCGGCCGGAACTGGGGCCCGCGGCGCCTTCGTCGTCGTGGAAGGCCAAGTTCCTCTCTTTGCGAGGGGCCTGGGAGACGATCGTTCTGTTCGTCGCCGTGATGGGCGGCATGTTCTTCGGGTTCTTTACGCCGACGGAAGGGGCCGCGATCGGGGCCGCCGGCACGATCGTCATTACGATGCTCAAACGCCAGCTCAGCCTCAAGAAGTTCATCCAGTCTCTGAAGGAGACGCTGCGGACCTCGGTCATGGTGATGATCATCGTCGCCGGGGCGGTGGTCTTCGGCCACTTCCTGGCCGTGACGCGGGTTCCCTTCGCGATGGCCGGCTGGCTGGGCGGCCTGGCGCTGCCCGGCTGGGTGATCATGATGCTGATCACCATCTTCTACCTGGTCGCCGGCTGCTGCGTGGACGCCCTGGCCCTGGTCCTGTTGACGATTCCGATCTTCTATCCGGTTGTGACGAACCTGGGCTTCGATCCGATCTGGTTCGGCGTGATGATCGTGCTGGTGACGCAGATGGGCACGATCACGCCGCCGGTGGGCGTGTGCGTCTACGTCGTCAGCGGCATCGAGCGGGACGTGCCCCTGGAGACGATCTTCCGCGGCGCCATCCCGTTCCTGCTGGCCCTGGTCGTCGTCGCGATCCTGTTGATCCTGTTCCCGTCCATCGCGCTATTCCTGCCAGGGCTGGTGCATCCGTAGAACGAGCCATCAGCAAGCGGGTGCGACTGGTCCGCCTGGCACGCGCCCGTTTTCTCCCGGCGGCCAGAGGAAGGGACGGACTGATCCGGAATCCGCCGCTGCACGGCGGGAGTTTACCGCTTTCGAGCCACCAGCGGTCAGGGGTGCTGCGCACTCTCTTGAGCGATCGTTTCGCTCCGGTATCCCGCTGGAGGGCGCAAAGAAAGCGATAAACCTCCCAGGCTGGTCCGTCCTCGCCCCAGAGGGGCGCTGCGCGCCCGGGGGCCTGCATTCAGTGGGTGCTCAGGAGCGTGCCGACGTAGTATGAGCAGGCGTTGCCGGCCAGGGCGGCCAGGAGAGCGGATCTCCATTTCAGGCCGTCGAAGGTGTCATGTTGAAAGGGTTCGAACAGGCTGAGCAATTTGATCAGGCCGGTCTCGGCTGCCAAGACGACCACCTCCGCCAGCCAGACGCTCTTGGCGATCGAGTACAGAGGTAGGACGATCCCCGCGTAGCTGACCAGATTGGCTGGGAACAGGACCAGCGCCGTCGGCGCCACAGCCAGGCCGGAGAACAGGAGGACTCCCGTGGTGATGCACACTTCCACGACCATCGCGGCCAGAACGACAACGATCCATGCGACCATCCCCGTCGGGTGCGGCCCGCACGGATTGGCGTGAGCCGTCGCCGCGCACGCCAAAACCACCGCCAGAGCGGTCATGATTCGTGCTGACGGTCTCTTTTTCGAGCCAGGCGCGGCTGCAATCCAATCCATGCGAAATAGTCTACCACAAGTCTGGGAAATATCAGCACTTAAGAGAATGTGGCCAGCGCGGGGGCACCGTCGACATTCGGTGGCGAATTCGATCGCGGACGCCGCAGGGGCGGATTTCAAATTCGCCCCTACACAGAGCCGGCAAAACGTAGTTGCGCTCCCGGCCTGTTTGTCGTTGAGATTCACGTTGCATTCTGGACGTGGGAGTGTATAATGTTCCCAGTAACTGGGTTCAGAATCGGCCGGGGATCGTAGGCCCCTCACGGCGCGTGAACAGGGCAACGCCGCATCCAGTATAGCGCATGCGTGGTTGCAGGTATCACGGCTCCCCTGATACACATGAGATCCGCTGGGGTTTCAGGCTCCCGATGCGGGCTGACCCATTGAACAAGACTCAAGGAGATGTATGTACGTACAGTCGATTCGTAATGTGGCGATCATTGCCCACGTCGATCATGGCAAGACGACGCTGGTGGATCAGCTTCTCTACCAGTCGGGAACGTTCCGCGACGAGGAGTTGGAAAAGCTCGCCGGCGCCGAGCACAACCTGATCATGGACTCCAATCCGCTCGAACGCGAACGCGGCATTACGATCCTGAGCAAGAACTGCGCGATCCTGTACACCGACAAGGACGGCCACGAGTACAAGATCAACATCGTCGATACGCCGGGCCACGCGGACTTCGGCGGCGAGGTCGAGCGCGTGCTCAAGATGACCGACGGCGTGCTCCTGGTGGTCGACGCCTTCGACGGGCCGATGCCTCAGACGCGTTTCGTGCTGAGCAAGGCCCTGGCCCATAAACTCAAGCCCATCCTCGTCGTGAACAAGGTGGACCGCCCGGATTGCCGGCCCGACGACGTGGTCAACGAAGTCTTCGATCTGTTCGTCGAGCTGGAAGCCAGCGACGACGCCCTGGACTTTCCCGTGATCTTCGCGTCCGCCAAGGAAGGATGGGCGACGACGGACCTGTCCAAGCCGAACAAGAACCTGCAGCCGGTGTACGATGCGATCATCCACTCCATCCCGGCCCCGAAGGTCGATCCGGACAAGCCTCTCCAGATGCTGGTCACCTCGCTGGAGTATTCCGATTACGTCGGTCGCGTGGGGATCGGCAAAGTCTTCGCCGGGCGGATGGAGCAGGGTCAGCCGGTGACCGTGATCGACAAACAGGGCCGCCACACCCAGCAGAAAGTGGTGCAGTTGTACGAATTCGAGCGGCTGGGCAAGAAGCGGGCCGAGCAAGTGGGGGCCGGCGACATCTGCGCCGTGGCCGGCCTCGATCCTGTCGATATCGGCGACACGGTCGCCTGCCCGGAACAGCCCACCGCGCTGCCGATCGTGGCGATCGACGAGCCGACGATGAGCATGACCTTCCAGGTCAACAACGGCCCGTTCGCCGGCATGGACGGCAAGTACGTCACGTCGCTCCAGATTCGCGACCGCCTCGACAAGGAGCTCCAGACCAACGTGGCGCTTCGCGTGGACACCGGCCATACCGCCGATGAGTTCATCGTCTCTGGCCGCGGCCTGATGCACCTGGGCATCCTGCTGGAAAACATGCGCCGCGAGGGCTACGAGGTTTGCGTGGGCAAGCCGCAGGTGATTGTCCGCGTCATCGACGGAGAGAAGCAGGAACCCATCGAGCGGCTGGTCATCGAGTGCCCGGCGGATTGCCAGAGCGCCGTGATGAGCCTGATCGGCACGCGTCGCAGCGAGATGCTCAAGAGGGACAGCAAGAGCGGCGCCAGCGACTACGTGCACATGGAGTTCATGATTCCGTCCCGCGGGCTCTTCGGCCTCAACGCACGCATCCTGACGGCCACGCAGGGCCGGGCCATCATGCACCACACGTTCGAGCAGTACGAGCCGATGCGGGGCTCGATCCCCGACCGCCAGGCGGGCGTGATGATCGCCAGCGAGACCGGCACGGTCACCGCGTACGCGCTCGACGCCCTCTACGAGCGAGGCTTCTTCTTCGTCCGCCCGGGCGACCGGGTCTACGAAGGCCAGGTCGTCGGCGAGCATTGCAAGGACAACGACATCGTCGTCAACGCCACGAAGGCCAAGCAGATGTCGAACATGCGCACGTCCTCGAAGGACGAGGCCGCCCGCATTCGTCCGGCCCGGATCATGAGTCTCGAAGCCCACCTGGAATACGTGCAGTTCGACGAACTGGTGGAGATCTGCCCGAGTTCGATCCGCCTTCGCAAACGTGTGCTGCAGGAAGGCCAGCGCCGCCGGGTCGCCCGCCTGGGCGCCGACGCGATCTTCAAGCAGTAAGCCCCGGCGGCACACGGACGGACACAGGCTCTCAGCGACTTACGCGGATGCGTCCGTCCGTGCAGGCTCCGGGACTCGCTTGCCCAGCGGGCTCGCAGAACCTGCGATCATGAGGCCGACGTGCGCCAGGAGTCCCACGCGAGCCACGGTCGAGACGGCCATCGATTGCAGCGGAACGACGAAGGCGAACAGGACGACCAGGCTGAAGGTGCACACACCGACCGCGATGGTCCAAGTCGGCCGGACTCGCTGCCCGGCCCATCGCGTGAAAACCGCCAGGGCCACGAGCGACAGCCCGGTGCACGCCCACATGCTCGCAGTCGAGGTCTTCCACGCATGCCCATCGATCGACAGCAGGATCAGGCCGATCATGGCGCTGGAATTCACGCCCGCGCCGTAGGCCCTCCACTGCTCCGACGCAACCCTTCGAGATGGATCGCTTC
>JBDKUU010000114.1:0-3213 GCA_039679525.1 Phycisphaerales bacterium
CGTCGAGAATGGCCATTTCACCACGGTGTTCTGGTCGGGCAAGGGTCGGGTCGCGATCTATTCGAAGACTGATCCGAGCCAGGAGGTCATGGGAATCTCTTTGCTCCAGGGCAATACGGACCGCTGCACGATTCTGAGGAATACGGGCGGCGAAGCGGCCATCGAAGTCTTCTCCGGCAAGGATTTGTCCGCGACTGTGTCGTTCGACAGAACTGAGATCATCGCGATCAAGCCCGGCGCGAACGCGAAGGGAATCCGCGTCGAGGGCTCGATGGACTATGGCGTCGCGCCGGACTTCATTGGCGACGATCTCATCATCGCCCCCGCCCAGTATCCCTCGGCAAGCACGCTGAACGTCCCGGCCGAGAGTCTCTTCCTTGGATTGCTCACGGGAGAGAGCCGCATGCTCGCGATGACCTGGCCGCAGGGCAAACAGCAGATGCGGCTGGGATTGGGCAATTCACAGCAAGGATCTCGGCGCATCGAGTCAGTCGAATGTGAAACCGATGGACGGAGCGTCTATTTGGCTCTGTTGGAGGCCCCGGGCATCTGGCATAGAGAGCCTCTCGCAGCATCATTCCTCGAAAAGGACGTGACGATCGCGTGGAAGCGGCCATTCCCGGCCCGTTGGATCACGCAGTTGGAGGAGTCGGGTCTCAAGGCCACGTTCCCCTTCCGCCAGACGAAGGGCCAGATCTGGCGAGGCGTGCCCGGCATGTACACCTATCCCGTCTGGTTCGACGGGGACAAGGCCTGCTATCGACTGAGCAAGAAGGTGATGCCCAGGGGCGAATCCGTCATCTACTTCCTGGAGGGCGAGGATTCGCCGACTCCGGTGAGTTCGCCGGTTGAAATCATGAAGGCGACTCTGGGCCGGCAGGCCTGTGACTCGATTCTCGATCTGCCCGGCCGCAAGCTTCGCACTCATCATCGACGGGGCGGCGAAGGCATCCGCCGGGCCTGCACCTGCGGCTGCACGGAGGCCATCGAAGCCGTGTTCCACGAGGGACAGGAGGTCGAAAAAAGCCAATACATCGAGGGCGCTGTCGGCGACATGGTTTATTTCGTCACGGGGCACATGGCGCGAATCGATGAGTATCGGGCCTTCGCCGACGACATGGTGAAGTCCCTCCGTACGGCCGGGAAGTCGTCGCCGGAGTTGAAACCCTATCTCGACGGCCTGGAGCAGATCGCAGCCCAGATCCCCACGCAGTACGACGTGCAGAAGGAGAACATCAAGTCCAACGCCTTTGCCGACGAGCTGGCGGGCAAGACGATCGCACTGACCAAAAAGAAAGACCCGAAGAACCTGCAAACCTGCCTGGACCTGGGCAAGGAATGGCGAGGAATGGGCGGCGCACAGGATGGGCTCGTCGCAGAGTACCACATGATCGTTCGCAGGCTGTTCCAGGAGGCTGGGTCTGGCTGCCTGACCCAACCCGCGATGGTCGAACTCGCGAAAGAGATCCGGGCCCGCTGCCGGCAGTGCCTCAGAAATCCCGACGGTTACGAGATCTGGTCGAACTATTGAGCAAAGGAAGCCTTGAACCATGAAGAACCTCATCACAATCGCGATGATCCTCTCCTCAATCGCAGCCCTCGTCTCGGGCTGCAAGAAGACTCCCGACAAGGAGCCCAACGCCCCAGCGAAAGCTCCTCAGACACAAGCCGGCGTCTCGGCGGAGATGGTCCCCATCCCCGGCGGCCAATTCACCATGGGAGACAAGGACGAGCCCGACGCCACGCCGCACGAAGTGGTCGTGAGCCCGTTCCTGATGGATAAGTGCCTCGTCACCCAGGAGCACTATCAGAAGGTGATGGGCGACAATCCCGCCCGCTGGAAAGCGACGACGAATCCCATCGAGCAGGTGCGGTGGTCGGATGCCGTGAAATTCTGCAACGCCCGCTCTCAAGCCGAGGGCCTGAAGCCCTGCTACAACCTGGACACCTGGGAGTGCGACTTCGAAGCGAACGGCTATCGACTGCCGACGGAGGCCGAATGGGAGTGCGCCTGCCGGGCCGGGACGAAGACTGCGTACTTCTTCGGCGACAACGCCTCGCAACTCGGCGACTACGCCTGGTTCGAGAAGAACTCCGGCGGACATCCTCAGCCGGTCGGGCAGAAGAAGCCCAACGCCTGGGGCCTCTACGACATCTGCGGCAACCTCTGGCAATGGTGCAATGACTTCTATGGGGTCGAGTACTACGCGCAGTCGCCCAAGGAGAACCCGCGGGGTCCAAAGGAAGGCGACAGCCGAGTGGTCCGCGGCGGAGCCTGGAAGTTCAGCGGCGATAATTGCCGCAGCGGGTATCGCTACAACGAGAACCCCGGCTACGTGGACGTCTGCTTCGGCTACGACATCTATGGCTTCCGCTGCGTGAGAAATGCTCCCGTCACGAAATGAACCGTGAGGATCGATCATGAGAATGAAGTTCGTGTGTCTGTGGCTCGTGCTGGCGTCGGGCCCTGCGGCTCACGCCGCCATTCGGCCCATCGTCGAGGTTGAGGACGACGTGTACAACTACGAGCCCGCGAACAACGGGGCCGGGCCGATGTGGTGTCACGGGTCCACGTGCCTGGTTCGCGTCGGCGAAGACGTCTTCGCCAGCGGCCTGGAGACCCTCCCGGGGGCCAAGCCGCTCAACAACTGCCGCTGGATGCTGTTTCACCGCGAGCCGCAGGGCTGGCGAAAGGTCTGCGTCGATGCGTCAGGTCGGACGCGCGAGCCCTGCCCCATGGCCGGCTTCTCCGATGGGCGGCTGTTCGTCTCCGTCAATCCCACGCTGAACACAGACCCGAATGCTTACGCCGGGCCCGCGAGGCCCGAGATCCTCCGATTCGCCGTTCAGAACCCCAACGCGCCGGTGGAGACGATGCTGCCCGGCTGGTCGGGCGAGCCGAAGTTCGCCGAGCACTCCTATCGCAGCTTCGCCGCGGATGGGTCCGCTCGCGAGTTGATCCTGTTTCAGAACATCGGGTACACCCATGCGGAATGGACGTTCCTCGACCGTGAAGGCCGATGGAGCAGGCAGGGGCAATTGGCCTGGCCCTGGGGAGCGGAGTACGCCAAGCCGGAGCCCATTCGCGTGTGCTACCCCAACGTGGTTCTGAAAAACCACGAGGTCCACTTCTGCGGCGTCAGCGACATCATCGAGCCGAACGAAACGTGGCGGGCTTTCAAGAAGCAGCTCACCGGCCAGGAATGGGACTAC
>JBDKUU010000115.1:0-7644 GCA_039679525.1 Phycisphaerales bacterium
TCCCGATCACATGGTCGTTCTCTAACTGGGCGACAACCTCTCGAATGGCGGGCGCCAAGCGCATCGGGTCGCCGTCCGTTCGCACCAGGATAACCGCCCTTCGCGAGTACTCCGTGCCTCGTGCGTAGACGGTTCCCGTGACCGGCCCGGGCGCGTCAAAACAGCGAATCGTGTTCACGACCCCGACAACGGTGTGCGATTCCTGCCCGGCCGCATCGCCTGTCACGAACGTTTGGCCGAGCGGATCGCTGTCGGGGAAACACTCGCGTGCGAGGGTCTCGTCAATCACGATGGCGTCCGGGTCCAGCTCGTCAAACGCCCGCCCGGCGAGCCATCGCATGCCCACGGCATCGAAAAAGCCCGGCGTCACCGATCCCCATGCGGCCGAACGACGTTGCCCCGGTCCCGCCGGTCCGGCGATGGTGAAGTCCGTCCCGCGGGCATCGGGTGAACTGAAGATGTTGGCCGGATCCCAGTCATCGACGCGGCTCCCCGCGGCACGAACAGAAGGAAGGGTTCGGATTCGTTCGAGAAGAGGACCGTAGAAGCCGTTGAATTGGTCGGCTTCGGTGTATTTGGCCCACGGCAGGTCGATATCCACGGCCAGCAGGTTCTGCGGCTGGAATCCCAGATCGACCGCCTGCAACGCCGCCAACGTTCGGATCAACAGGGCCGCGCCGATCAGCAAGACCAGCGAGAGACCCAACTGGCCGACCACCAGGCCATCGTGCAAATGACGCCATCCCCGATCGCCCGTAGTGCGTCCCGTCCCTTGTTTGAGGGTTTCGTTGACGCCGACATCGGAGGCCCTCCAGGCGGGCACCAAGCCGAACAGCAGCCCCGTCAGCAGCGAAACCCCCAGGGTGAAACCCAGGACCCGTAAATCGACGTTCGTCTCCTGCAAACGCGGGATGTCGGCCGGGCACAGGGCCACCAATCCCCTGATCGAGCAGAACGTCAGGAGGAGCCCCAGGACGCCGGCCGCCAGACTGAGCAGAAGGCTCTCGGTGAGCATCTGTCGCATGAGGCGGCCGCGCCCGGCCCCGAGCGCCATGCGCATGGCCATCTCGCGATGCCGCACGGTGGCGCGAACCAGGAACAAGTTGGCGACGTTGGCGCAAGCAATCAGTAGCACAAAGCCGGCCGCACCCAAGAGCAGCAGCGGAAATCTCCGGTGATGGCGGACGAATCCATCCAGAAACCGGTATACTTCAATGACGTGGGGCGCCGCGTCGGCAGACTCGGTGTGTCGGAGACGACCGGCCAGAACCGCCAGGTCCGCACGGGCCCGCTCCGGCGTGATGCCCTTCTTCAGACGGGCGAACGGGATGACTATGGTGTCAAAATACTCTGCCGGACCTTCGGTGAAGACCATCGCCCGCCAGAACTGCACCGGCATGCTAAAAGGGTGACTAAAGCCGGGAGGCATGACGCCGACGATCGTATGCGCCCCGGACTTCAGGCCAGTGCCCCGATCCAAATCCCCCGTCAGCGAGGTGAGGTCCAGGTTCCGGCCGATCGCGTTCGGATCGGCGTCCAACTGATCCCGCCAGAAGGCGTGACTGACGACCACCACGCGCGGATTCTCAGGCTTCTCATCTTCCGGAGCGAACCCGCGTCCCAGGCTCGGCTGGACTCCCAACAGAGAGAAGGTGTTGGCCGTGACGTCAAGGCCCACGACCTGATGGGGAGTCTCTATGCCCCGGACGTACAAAGAGTTGCGGCGATACCCGGCGACCGATGTGAACACGGTGTTGTGTTCGCGAAGATACAGAAAACCCGGACAAAGGCTGAATCGCTCGGTCGTGTCGGGGTCTCGCTGCCTGATCCACACCAGCTCATGCGAGTCCTTGTAGGGCAAGGGCCTGAGCATCACGGCGTTGACCACGCTGAAGAGCGCCGTATTGGCTGCGATCCCGACCGCCAGGATCCCCACCACAACCGCGGCAAAGCCGGGATTTTGCCCCACCATTCGAAGTCCATACCGAACATCCTGCCAGAAAGCTCTCATCTCTCTCTCCTATTCGGACCTCAGCGCCGTCATCGGATCGACCTTCGCCGCCCGACGGGCGGGCAGATAGGCGGCCACGAGGGCGACGCCCACCAGAACCAGCGACACGCCGCCGAACGTCGCCGCATCCGTCGGGGTAACGCCGTAGAGGAGACTGGACAGTAGCCGCGTCAGCGCCACCGCCCCGGCCAGGCCGACGGCCACCCCGAGGAGCGTGAGCTTCAGTCCCCGCCCCAGCACCGCCCGCAGAATGTCGATGCTTCGTGCGCCAAGAGCCATGCGGACGCCGATGTCGTGGACCTGCTGCGCTGTGCTGTATTGCAGCAGGCCGTAGACCCCGATCGACGCAACGATCAACGCGACGCCGGCGAACAGGCTCAGCAGCACCATGACAAAACGATGTGACGCGAGCATTTGGGACAATGTCGTTTCCAGGGGCTCCAGCGTCTTGATCACCGGGTCCGCCTCCAACTCCCCCACCTGCGTCCGAATCGCCGGGGCCAGACGCATCGGGTCTCCGTCCGTCCGCACCAGGAGAATCGCCCATTCTCGAAAGTCCTTCACCCCTTCATATACCATCCCGTACACCGGCTCCATCGCCGAGAAGTTCCGGATCGTGGCGACCACGCCCACGACGGTGCGACTGTTGTCGCCTGTGACGAGCCGTTGTCCGATGGGATCGACGTCGGGGAAGCACTCCCGAGCCAGTTTCTCATCGATGACCACGCCGTCGGAGTCCCGGTCGGCGAGCGTCCGCCCCTTGAGCAAGCGAATCCCCATCGCATCGAAGAAGCCCGGCGTCACGGAGTTCCATTCGGCGGTGTGACGGGGCCGCGAACCGTCCTGTCCCTCGATGGAGAACTCGTAGCCAAAGCGATCGTTCGAACCCAGGGCGTCGGTCGCGTCGCCGTCGCTGAAAGCCGCGGCGGACTGGACCTGCGGCAGGGCTCGCACGCGGTCGAGCAAGGACAGAAAGAAGGCATCGGGCTGGGTTGCCTTGGCATACTTCGCCAGCGGCAGCCGGATCTCGACAGCCAGCGTCTGCTCGGGGTGGAAACCCAGATCCTCGGTCTGCAAGGCAACCAAGCTGCGAATCAGGAGAGCTGAACCCACGAGCAGGACCAGGGAAAGGCCAACTTGCGAGACGACAAGGCCGTTGTGCAGGCGCCGCCAGCCACGACCGCGTGTGGTCCGGCCCGTACCTTCTTTCAGAGTCTCGCCAATTCGAATCCCGGATGCTCTCCAGGCCGGCGCCATGCCGAACAGCAGGCCCGTGAGCGTCGAGACTCCCAGCGTGAAACCGAGGACCGACAGGTCCACATCCGCCTCCTGGAGGCGAGGAGTGTCCGAAGGACACAGGTGCACGAGTCCCTGGATCGTGCAGAGGGTCAGCAGCAGGCCGAGCACGCCGGCTCCCAGGCTCAACAGAAGGCTCTCTGTGAGCATCTGACGCAGGACACGGCCTCGCGAGGCCCCCAGCGCTACCCGCATGGCCATTTCGCGTTGCCGCACGGTGGCGCGGGCCAGGAACAGATTGGCGACGTTCCCACAGGCGATCAGCAGCACGAAGCCCGCCGCTCCCAGCAGCAGCAAGGGGATCCGGCGATGGCCCTCCACGAGCCTGTCCAACAGTCGCCTGACGTGAACCGTGCCCGCGGCCGGTTGCGTATTCGCGATGGTCCGATGCAGATGGTCCGCAAGCACCCGCAGTTCCGCATCCGCCTGTTCCGGCGAGACTCCCTTTTTCAGTCGCGCCAAAGGCATTACGGGCTGGGGATAGTACGGCTCGGCCGCCGCTTGCGACAGGATAGTGGGCGTCCAGAAGGGAATAGGGTACCCGGCGGGAAAGCTGAATTCCGGCGGCATGACCCCCACGATTGTATAATTCTTCGGCTCCAGAATTGGCTTGTAGTCTTTGCCCCATCTCGCCTCGTTGAGGTTGATGCTCTTGCCGAGCACATCGGGCGAGCCGCCCAGGTGCTCCTGCCAGAAGGCGTGGCTCAGCACCACGACCCGCGTGCTTTCGACCGCCTCATCTTCCGCCACAAATGTTCGTCCCAGCAGAGGTCGAACGCCCAGGAAGGAAAAGAGATTCCACGTGACGTCGACCGACCTGACCTCGTGCGGCTTCTCGATCCCCGTCACGTAGGAGAGCCGTCCGCAGTAGCCGGCCAGCGATTCGAATGACTGATTGTTCTCCCGCAGGAACAGAAAATTCGGACCGTATCTGAATCGCTCCTTCTCCGGAACGTCACGCTCCTCGATGGCCACGATTCGCTCGGGATCTTCGTAGGACAGCGGCCGGAGCATGACGGCGTTGACCACGCTGAAAATCGCCGTGTTGGCGCCGATTCCGACCGCCAGGATCACCAGCACGATGACGGTGAAACCGGGATTCTTCGCCAACATTCGAAGGCCGTACCTGATATCTTGCCATATAGTTCCCATGTTCGTCTCCCCTATTCGCACCGCAGCGCCGTCATCGGATCGATCCTCGCAGCCCGGCGGGCGGGAACATAGCCGGCCAGCAGTGAGACCAGCGTGAGCAGAGTCACCGTGGCGACGATGCTCACCGGATCCATCGGGCTGACGCCGTAGAAGCCGGCGCGAATCAACCTCGCCAAGGCGATCGCCAGCACAATCCCGATCAACAACCCCGCGCACGTCGACGCGGCGCCTTGACGGAACACCATGGCGAGAATGTTCCGGCGGGTGGCGCCCAGGGCCATGCGGATTCCGATTTCGGGGGTCTGTGACGCAACCATGTGTCCTTTGATGGCGTAGAGCCCGAGGCCGGCCAGGAACAGAGCCATCGTCCCGAACATCGTCGCCAGCTTGGCCGTCATCCGTGTTTGCCGCACGCCGGAGTTGCCGAGACGCAGGTCCGTCAAGCTCATCACCGACACCACCGGCAGACGCGGGTCGATCTTGCGAATCTGGGCGCCGAGGCTGCGGACCAGGGCCGTCTCGGCCTGAGACGATGGTTTCGCGAGGCGAAGATGAATGTAGGTGGGCAGCCGATAGTCCGGGAACGGCTGATAGATGTAACGCCAGTTCATCACTTGGCCGGCGAGATCCCGTTGATCGGGAACGATCCCCACCACTCGACACAAATCCAGCTCCGAGTTCGAGCCCCAACCGTGCAGGATCAGGCAATCGACGGCATTGCCGTCCGGCCGGAGTTTGCGGGCCAACTGCTCGTCGATGATCACGACCTTCTCGGCGTCGGGAGCAAGGTCGAGACGATTGAAGGATCGACCCTGCAGGAGCGGGATTCCCATCGCCTCCAGGTAGCTGTCGCCCACGCTGTAGAGCATGAGTCCCTTTTCCACCAGATTCGTGGAAGATTCGTCTTCGACCCCCGGTTTATATGCGATGAACCGCTGCGAAAGTTCGGGATCCGTGTTGCCGATGGGAAACGCCGAGGACAGCCCCGCAGCCGCGATCCCGGGCATTCCCCGAAGACGTTCCGCCAGTGTCTCACAGGCTCTAAAGGCCTCCGCTTTCGTATACCCGCCCGCGAGCGGGTCGATCCGAACGACGACCTTGCCTGCCAGGCTGAACCCCAAATCCGCCCGCGCGGCGTTCAACGCGGTGCGAGTGAACAGAGTCGCCGCCATCACCAGCACGACCGACAGCGCAATCTGGCAAACCACCGACAGGCCGCGAGGAATGAACCGCCGTCGTCTGCGGATCGATCGGATAGCCGCGCCGCCCGACTCCTTCAGATCGCGGATGACGTTGCGCGCCGAGAGGGACACCGCAGGCTTGAGACCGAAGAGCACCGTGGCGATCAGACAAAATGCCAGCGTCGCCGCCAGGGCCCGCAGGTCCAGCGAGGTGGCTACGTGAATGGGCATGGTCCCCTTCGCAAACCAGACGTTGAGGATCCGCACGCCCCAGAGCGCAGGGATCAACGCCAGAGCCCCTCCGAACAGAGCCAGCAGGAGCGATTCAAGGAACAACTGCCGGATGATCCGCAGGCGTCCTCCGCCGATCGCCATCCGGATTGCGATTTCCCGCT
Organism: Phycisphaerales bacterium; assembly: GCA_039679525.1. Classification (GTDB taxonomy): domain Bacteria; phylum Planctomycetota; class Phycisphaerae; order Sedimentisphaerales; family Anaerobacaceae; genus PLanc-01. The sequence continues at coordinate 6,036 of JBDKUU010000115.1, forward strand.
GGCGGGCGGCCCCCTGCACGGTGATCATGCCCGCCAGATTCAGACAGGCGATGAGCAGAATGGCCCCCGAGATCCCCACCAACACCATGCTCACGATGGGCAAGAACTTCCTCTCGTACTCGTTGTCTCCCGCGTTCAGCCTTGACGGCCGGCTGACATACAGCCTGGTCTCGTCCTTCCAGCCTTGCGGCTCTATGTCCTTCAGTCGCGGAATCAGGGCTTGGAGCCGTGCCTCGGCCGCAGGCATGTCCAGGCCGGGCTTGAGCCGTCCCAACATCAGGACCCACGGATAGTCCCAGATCGCGGCTGCTCTGCCCGTCGGCCTGTCCTCGTTGTAGTGAGCGACCGGGCCGTAAGCCCCCATGTTCAGCCAGAGATCCGGGCCTTTGGCCGCGGTGCCGGTGAATCCCTTCGGCGCCACGCCGACGATCCGGCAGAGTGTGGCGTTGATCTGCACGTACTGGCCCACGATCCCGGGATCGCTCCCCTCCTTTCGCCAGGTCTCGTAGTTCAGAACCACCACGGGCTCCGCTCCGCACGACTCCTCCTCAGGCAGGAAGGTCCGCCCATATGCCGGAGCAGCCCCCAGCACGGAGAAATAGTTGCTCGAGACGTACATCAGATCCATCTGTTTCACCGCGTCGCCCCGGACCCAGGTGCTCGGGCCGCCGGCCCAGTTGTGGGCGACCAGATCGCTGAACGCCGGATTGTCCCGACGCATCTCGGCATACATCGCGTAGCTGACGAGCAGGTCGTAATCGCGGATTCCACAGTACACGATCCGGTCCGGCTCCCTCACGTGCATCGGGCGGAACACCATCGCGTCGACCACGCTGAACATGATCGTGTTGGCCCCGATGCCGACGGCCAGGGTGATCAGCGCGATCGCCGTGAACCCGGGCGACTTGCCCAGCATCCGCATCCCATACCGAATGTCCTGCCATAGAGTCTTCATAATCCTCTCCTACTCCTGTCTCAACGCCACCATCGGATCGATCCTCGCGGCCCGCCGGGCCGGGAGCCAGGCGGACAACAAGGCCACCGCAATCAGCACGAATCCGCCGGCGACCAGAGTGACGGGGTCCGCCGGAGCGACGCCGTAAAGCTGACTCTTGATGAGGCGGGCGAGGGCCAGCGCCGCCGGCATGCCGACGCCCAAGCCGAACAGGACGAGCCGCAGCGCCTCGCATAGAATCGTGCCGGCCACGTTGCGTCGGGTCGCGCCCAGCGCCATCCGCAGGCCGATCTCCCGCGTGCGGCGGGCGGCGTTGTAGGCCACCAGGCCGTACAGCCCGACGCACGACAGGAGCACCGCCAGCAGCGCAAACGCACCGCCCAGCACCGCGAACAGCCTGTCTGCAGTCAGCGATTGTTCGACCTGTTGTTCCTGCGTTCTGATCCGCGAGAGGGGAAGACCCGCGTCCAGCGAGGCCACCGCCTTGCGTACCGCCGGAACCAACGCGAGCGGCGGAAGGGCCGAGCGAACTTCGAAACACACGCTCCCAAGGGCGCGCTGCCGCTGCGGCAGGTACATGACTGGCGGCACGTCGGCTCGCACATCGCTGTATTTCGCGTCGCGGCAGACCCCCACGATCTCGATCCTCCGGCC
>JBDKUU010000116.1:0-5445 GCA_039679525.1 Phycisphaerales bacterium
CCTGGCGAATCGAGCGAGGCGGTCGGGTCGGTCCCGTCCCGTGTTCTGGTCAACCCACAGGTCGCCGCGGTTGCGGCCGACCTGATCCTGCCGAGCGACGTGGATGCGGTCGTCCAGGCTTTGTCCGAAAGCCAAGCCACGGCGTGAACTCGCCCGGCCCGCTCCGAAAGCCGGGTGTCTGTGAGAGAACCTGGCATGCATGGAATCGAGGGCAGCCTGTTTGTACTGTGCCCGCAAGGGCATATCTTCTCTTCCCGGCATTTTCTCGCACAGGGTCGTGGAAGATAACGCCTTGCGCCGTCACTACGAACCAAGGCGTCCTCCCGGCTTGAATGCCCCTTGGTCGCACAGACACAAGGCCTCTCGATTTCCCTTTTGCGCTGGCGAGCCGGGGCCGGCTCCTTTATGATGACGCGAGCAATCACAGGACTTCTGAGGAGATCGACTATGAGCGTATTTCGGTCGTTCGTTGCGGCGTGTGTGGTCTTGTTGACTCAGGCGGCGCTGGCCCCGGCGGCGGAGACGCCCGCCACGGTGTATGTCACGTTCTGGTTCGACACGGAGGATTTCATCCTGCCCCAGGCCGACGACGCCGCGAAACGCCTGGCCGAGATGTTCTCCTCGCGACACGTCCAGGCCACCTTCAAGATCGTGGGCGAGAAGGCCCGCGTCCTGGAGGAGCGGGGCCGCGACGACGTGATCATGGCCCTGTCTAAGAACGACATCGCGTACCACTCCACGCTGCACAGCGTCCATCCCACGCCGTCGGAGTATTGCCGGGACTTGGATTGGCAGGAAGGCGTGTCGGAGTTCATCCGCCGGGAAGGGGAGGGACTGCGGACGCTCCGCCGCGTGTTCGGCGTCAACGGCTCCTGTTACGGCCAGCCGGGCGGCTCGTGGACGCCGCAGAGCTACGCGGCCTTGCGCGAGTTCGGCATCCCGCTGTACTTGGACGAGACCTCGCACGTGAACGTCAAGGATCGTCCGTTCTGGTATTGCGGCGTGCTGAACATTCTGCGGCTTGGGGACTGCGTCATCCGCACCGGCTGGACCGACGACGAGGTCAAAGAGGCCTGCGAGCGATTCGATCATGCTCAGGCTCAGCTCATCCGCGAAGGCGGCGGCATCGTCAGCATCTACTATCACCCGTGCGAGTTCGTCCACAAGCAGTTCTGGGACGGCGTCAACTTCTCGAACGGAGAGAATCCGCCGCGGTCGCAGTGGAAGGAGCCGCCGCTGAAGTCGCCCCAGGAGCAGGAGCAGGCGTTCCACGCGTTCGAGGCCTTCCTGGACTACATCATCGCCCGACCCGGCGTTCGCCTGGTGACTGCCAGACAAATCCCGACGCTCTACCCCGACCGCATGTACTCCCATCCCCTGACGCGGAGCGACATTCAGACCATCGCCAAGTCCTTCCGCAAGGAGGTCTCGTACGTGGATCTGGGCACGAGGATCGCCTCGGCGGGGGAGGGCCTGTTGGCTCTGTGCGCCGCTTCGGCCCAGTCGTCCGACGGCTCGATCCCGGACGGGATCTCGCTGGAATTCGCCTACGGCCCGGCCTCCTCGCCGCAGCGGTACATCACCGAGGGCAAGTTCCCCTGGAGCGACTTCCAGCAGGCGGCTCGCGAGGCGCTGGAGATCGTCCGCACGACGGGCCAGATCCCGTCGCTCGCCTGGGTGAACGGGCAGCCCGTCCGGCCGGAGGATCTCGCCGTCACGCTGGCGGCCGCACTGACCGCCGAGAGCCGGCAGGGGGACATAGCTCTGCAGAAGGGCGAGCTGACGGCCAGGAAGTACGTCTCCGACGACCGTCCCGGCCTGTGGGGTTGGGTCATCTTCCCCAAGGGTTTCAACGCCCCGCACATGATGGAATTGGCCAAGCTCCAGGCCTGGACAATCAAGCCCGCAGTCCTGCGAACGACCAAATAGGCCAGTTCGTAGTGACGCTGCAAGGCGTTGTCTTCGAGACGAACGCACATGCCGCGTCGGGCTGGGCTCCCGGCGTGTGACTAATTCTTCCGGCACAGGGCCGGTCTCTTCGAACGGACAGAGGAAGGAACGGACTCGTCCGGATTCCGTCGCTGCGCGGCGGGAGTTTATCGCGTTGGAGCCACCAGCGATAGGGGTGCTGTGCACGCCCTCGGGGAAGCGTTTCGCTCCCAGACCACGCTGGAGGCTCAAAGCGGAAAACTCCCCGGGCAGGTCCGCCCTTGCCCCAGAGGGACGCTGCACGGATCGGGGGCCTGCACTCAGCCTCGCGGAGTAGGAACCTCTCTCGTTTGTCTGGGGGGATTCGGTCTGCCAGAATATCAGGGCACACCCGGGCCCTCGTTCCAACGGTTTTTCTCTTGTAGATTCGCGGGCGGGGGGGCAAAATGGTGATACTGACGAGATTTTCGCATCTTTGATGCTTGCACCTTCGGCGACGTGATTTCGGAATTGGCGGCGGCGGGTCCCGGCTGTGGAGTCCGTCGAGAGCAGGGGCGTCCTTTGGGGGGAAGGGGCGAAAGCGATGGGCCGGCGCGGGAAACGGAGAGCGAACAGCGGGGCGGCGGGAGAAGGTCCCGGCGGTTTCACGTTGATCGAGCTGCTGGTCGTGATAGCGACGATCGCCTTGCTGATGGCGGTGCTGCTGCCGGCCTTGAGCCGGGCCAGAAAGCAGGCGAAGCCGGACGTTTTTCAATCCCGGCTGAAGCACTGGGCGACGATCCTGGCCTCCTACGCCCAGGACAACGATGGACGCTTCCCCTGCAATGACAGCGGAAGCGCCGGCGCGTGGCTGCTGCGAGGAACAGTCCTCCAGATCGTCAGCGCGGACCCGAACGGCACGCAGGATTCGCTCTTTCATTTCCGCACGGAGAAGATCGCCTGCTGTCCATTGGCTACCCGAGGCTCCGATGAAGAAGAGTCCATCCCGATTCCAGGCTACGTTTTATCATCCTTCAAGGCCTCGATCGACCAAGGACCTCTGTATGTCGTAACAGGAAACGAGGTCGGGGGGTATCCCGCTTGGGTGATGTGCAAACCCGCGCCCCGGTTTGTCGGCAGCTACGGCCTGAACCATTTCCTGTTCCGCCCGGGTTTCCACAGCACGTTGACGTTTGTCCCGCAGTCCGAGTCGCGCCACGGGGTAAACGTCTTCTCCCTCAAGAATCAGGGGAACATCCCGCTGCTCCTGGATTCCTCGTGGCCTGACGGCGGGCCCCGGTCGGCAGACCAGCCGCCCCCCGGGCTGTCGGATCCCACGGATTTTTGTGCCTTCTGCCTGCGTCGCCACGACAGTTTCGCCAACGGCGTCTTCCTGGACTGGTCCGTCCGGAAGATCGGCCTCAAGGAGTTGTGGACCCTCAAATGGAACCGCGAATTCGATACCGCCGGCCCATGGACCAAGGCCGGGGGCGTGCAGCGCGAGGACTGGCCCCGGTGGATGCGGGGTATGAAGGACTATTAGGGTATAGAAGTGCCACGTTCATTTCTGGAGGACGATCATGCACAAGAAACTCATCCGTCTGATGTTGGCCGCCGGCGTGTTGTGCTTCATCCTGGAGCGAGCGCACGGCGCCCTTCCGGCCCCCGTGGCCCACTGGTCCTTCGACGGCAACGGCCTGGACTCCAGCGGCAACCACAACGACGCGGCGCGGCACGGGAATGTGGCCTACGTGCCGGGTCTCTATGCCCAGGCGGCCCAATTCGACGGCCTCGGCGACTACTTCCAGGTGGCGAACAGCCCGGTCATCCAGTTGCGCAGCGCCCAGCAGTTTTCCGTGGCCGCCTATGTCCAGCCCGCCGGCCTGGCTCAGCAGGTCATCCTGGGTCACGGACGCATGTCCACGAGCCGGCCCAGTTGGTCTTTGTCCATCCAGGGCGACTTGCCGTATCCCAACACGCCGCTCTACCCGGGCTGCTTCGTCTTCACCACCCGCGAGAGCGTCCCCGCCGAGCCCGGCACGACCCCGAAGACCACCCCGACCGGTCCCCCCGTCAGCGCCACCGGCAACGCGGTGGCCGGCCAGTGGGCCCACGTGGCGGCGACGTACGCCGGCGCCACGCTGACGCTGTATGTGGATGGCGTCTTGCTGAGCAGCGTGGCGGCTCCGCAGCCCTTCGACAGCAAGGAAGACCTGTACATCGGCGGCGATCCCGGCGGCAGCAGCACCAGCAGCGGCCGGTCGTGGTACTCCGGCCTCGTGGACGAGGCCTACATCTTCGACCGGGCCCTGACGGCCGACGAGGTCAAGGAACTCATGCAAGGAGCCGGCCAGCCGCAACTGGCCTGCAGTCCGAGTCCCATGCCGGGAGCCACCGATGTGGCTCGGGAGCCCACCCTCCACTGGACGGCAGGCACCTTCGCCGCGACGTACGACGTGTACCTGGGCAAGACCTTTGCGGATGTGGACAGCGCCAGTCGCACCAAGCCGATGGGGGTCCTGGTCAGTCAGGGCCAGGCGGGGACCGCCTATAGTCCCAAGGCTGTACTCGATTTCGGCCAGACCTATTACTGGCGTGTCGATGAGGTTGGCCAGACGCCGAATAGCGTCGTCCACAAGGGAAGCGTCTGGGGCTTCACCGTCGAACCCTACCTCTATACGATCCCGGGCGTCTCGATCGCGGCCACCGCCTCCGGATCGATCTCCGGCTGGGGGCCGGAGAACACCGTCAACGGCTCCGGCATGAACGGCGACCTGCACGGCACCGACGACTACACGATGTGGCGGAGCATCGCCAGGCTGCCGCAGTGGATTCAGTACCAGTTCGACAAGGTATACACGCTGGACAAGCTGCTGGTCTGGAACTTCAACCAGCCGACGGAATTCGTCTTCGGCACCGGCGCCAAGACCATCAAGGTGGAGTATTCGACCGACGGCGCCGCCTGGACTGCCTTGACCAACGTGCCCCAGTTCACCATGGCGCGCGGCCAGCCGAATTACGCCGCCAACACGACCGTCGATTTCGGCGGCGTGGCGGCGAAATACGTCAAGCTGACCATCATCGCCAGTTGGGGCGGTCTGCGCGAGACAGGCCTGAGCGAGGTGCGGTTCTCCTACCTTCCACTTCAGGCCCGTTTCCCCTCGCCGGTCAACGATGCCACCGGTCAGAGTCTGACGACCACTCTGGACTGGAGGCCCGGCCGAACGGCCGACTCGCAGACCGTGTTCTTCGGCACCGACGCGGACGCGGTGGCCAACGGTACGGCCGCCTCCCGGACCGTAGCCGGTCATGTCTTCGACCCCGGGACGCTGAACTACGGCACGACCTACTACTGGAGGGTTGACGAGGTCGGCGATGGCGGTAGCTATCCCGGCGAGGTCTGGAACTTCACGACCCGGGAATTCGCGGTTGTGGACGATTTCGAGAGCTACAACGATACGGACCGTCTCCTTTCCGGCGCCTGGATCGACGGCCTGACCGATGGCGCGAGCGGCTCGACAGTTGGACATGCGGACG
>JBDKUU010000117.1:0-3131 GCA_039679525.1 Phycisphaerales bacterium
GTCGGAGCGCCAAGGTCGAGGGCCCAGAAGACGGGGTCCACAACGTGGCAGACCCAGTCGCCGATCGTACCGTAGCCGAACGGCGTCCAGGCGCGCCACGTCCCGGGGAGATAGAACGAATGATACAGCCGCTCCTGGGCGGGTCCGAGCCAGAGGTCCCAATCCAGACCGGCCGGGACGTCCTCCTTCTCGCTCAGTCTCGGCAGGAAATCGAGGGCAGAGTTCACCGCGTTGCAGCCGCAATGAACCGTGTGCACGTTGCCGATGGCCCCGTCCCAGATCCACTCGCAAAACGTACGGATCGTGTCGTAGGAGTGTCCCTGATTGCCGAGCTGGGTCACCACTTTGTACTCCTGGGCAGCCTTCATCAGGGCCCGAACCTCGGCGACCGAATGGGCAAGGGGCTTCTCGCAATAGACGTGCTTGCCCCGCTTCATGGCGGCCATCGCAGCCACGGCGTGCGTATGGTCCGGCGTGCCGACGATCACCGCGTCGATCTGCTTGTCCATCTCATCGAGCATCTCGCGGAAATCCTGGTACACCTTCGCGTCGGGGAACGTCGAGAAGATCGGCGAGTTGCGTTGGTCCGTCCGCAGGTCCGCGTCGCAAAGTGCAACGAACCGCGTGCCGCTGTCGCGGGCCACTTCATTGATGTCGGCGGCGGCCTGACCTCCCGCGCCGATGGCCGCGATATTCAGTTTCTCGCTCGGAGGGGTCGTCCCCTGCCCCAGCACGTGACGCGGCACGATGGTAAACGCAGCCGCGGCGCCTGCTGCTGATTGGAGGAAATGTCGTCTCGATGTTCTGCTCGAATTGCTGCCCATAATCAACCCTCGAAATCACGTGGTTTCTGTTCATTCCCGTGAGCGCGGGATGGCCCAAGTGTAGCACGCCCCCGCCGCAAACCCAAAGCGAATTCCGGCGTGCCACGCCCCGCAGCGATCATGCACGACCTCCAGGGATGAGCGCGGACGCTCGTCCTGCGAAGAGGCGGGCCGCGTGTGGGTTACTTGCCCCGATGCTGAGGAACCGGTTGCAGGAGCACGCCGACCGGATAGGATCGGTTCCTCAGTTTGAGCGAGCCCACGACTTGGCCCTTGTTGTTGATGCCTCTGACGAAGAAGAAGTCGACCGCATCCGCGAGTTCCAGGCAGCCCGAGATCTCCGTGAAACCCTCCCCCGGGGCCCAGAGGAAGGATCGGAGCACGGTTAACCTGCACAACTCGCGGATCACGAATTGCCGACGGTTTGTGAGGGCCGCGAAGCGGCCGGCTTCGTCGAGCCCTTCGATCTGAATACCCGCCTTTCCGGCCGGACAAAGCCGGCGCCACGCTTCTTCACGCGTCCGAACGGATAGAGCGCACTCCTCGAGCCTGGCCACGATGAAGCCTTGATTGTTGATGTAGCACTCGTTTGTCGGCCGCGATCCCGTGGACCCGAGATCCTGCACACCGGCGTTGGGGTCCCACAGAAAGACGCTCCACGGGCCCAGGAGACTGGCACAGCGAGAGCCGACGATCTGTCCCAGATCGTTGATGCCGGTGGCCATGCTCTCGGCGGTATCCGGCAAGGGAATGTCCCGCATTCCGGGGGTCTCGCTCCAGACGAACGCCCGCCGGGGCTTGCCGCTTGCCAGAAGGTACCCGACGATCTGACCGCGATTGTTCAGATCATTGAGGTGGATCTCCTCGCCGCCCGGCGGGCGGCATACATGCCGCGTGCCGTCGGGATCGATGAGACAGGCAAGGCTGTTTCCGTTCGGATCTGCGATGGCCCATGCGATATGGCCTGCGTTGTTGACCCGCAGGCGGTCGAGATGGCGAGGGTCCGTGCACATTCCCAGACCGCGCATGCCGTTGTTCGGATCCCAGAGAAAACAATGAACCCCCTGGGTGGTCATCGGCACGCTGCCGACGATCTGGCCCCGGTCGTTGATCTCGCTCGGACTAAAGGGGGCGCCGTTCACATCGGGCAGGAACACCACCTGGTAGCGTGTCCGCGGCCCGGAATGAAGCCGAAGAACCAACAGTGACACAGCCGCGACGACAATGCAGATGCAAATCGGAAAGATGCGTCTCCGGTTCATTCATCGTCTCCACAATGGCGTGAGTTCTTCGACATGTTCATCGTTTGCCCCACCGCTCAGGAATCGGTTCCAGTACGACCGCCCGGGCACGCGCGGGCTGACGAGGTTTCGGCTGACAATCCAGGATACCGACGATGCACCCCTTGCTGTTGATGTCCATCGCATAGAAGAACTCGTTTCGTCGGCTGGGCACGTAGCGATCCAGGCTGATCACGCCGCAATTAGGGTCCCACAGATAATGTCGAGACCGAGGACGGAAGAGCTTCTGGGGCAGCCACCAAGGTTTCTTGGCGTCCAGTTCATCGAAGACAATCTGATTGGCGTCGCTGATCAGAGGCATCGCGATTGTTTGCCCGCCCAGCGGAAGCGGAAAGAGTTCTTTCGGACCGGACCTTTTGCGCCAGATGCCCATGTGAGAATCCCGCCCCGGCGAACGCATCGGACCGACGACGCAACAGCCATTGTTGATGCTGTTCAACGTGGAAATGGCGAGCGACGCATCCAAAGCGACCATGCCCTCGTTCGGATCCCACAGGAAGGGCTGGTTCTCCAGCGTGGCGGTATGCGACAAACCAAAGACCACACCGGCGTCGTTGATCGCACGACCTTGGCTGTCCCTTCCCCCAAGGGTGCCGAGGTCGCGCATGCCGTGGACTCTGTCCCAAAGAAAGGCGTGCCAAGATCCGTCAGGTAGATCGGCGTTCCCAACGATCTGTCCGCGGTTGTTGATGCCCATAGCATGGCTGGTCTTGCCGCCGAGGGTCCCCAGGAGCGTTCGGCCTTTGTCGCACTCCCACAGAAACGCCTGCTCGTTGCCGTTGGGATCGATCATCGATCCGGCGATCTGGCAGGCGTTGTTGATGTCGAAACGACCGCCTCCCGTCACGCCGAGGTCCTGCATGCCGCCTTGCGGATCCCAGAAGAAAAAATGCCACTTGCCGTCCTTCGTCTGGGCGGTCCCGACGACCTGACCTCGCTCGTTGATCGCGTGCGCCCCCATCGCATCTCCGCCCAAAGACGGCAGGACCGTCGCTCGGTAGAGCTG
>JBDKUU010000118.1:0-3148 GCA_039679525.1 Phycisphaerales bacterium
CAGGCCGGAGGTCCCATCGTCCAGCGTGCCCGACAGGATCACGCCGATGACGTGCGGCCCGTGCACCACGGCCGCGCTTCGGAACAGCGGGTCGACGGCCGGCCTCGCGAGATTCTCCCTGGGCCCCCGCGTCAGGTAGGCATAGCTGCGATCGATCATCAGGTGGCGGTCCGGCGGAGCCACGTACATCCGGCCCTTCTGAAACTCCATGCGGTCGACCGCCAGCTCCGCGGCCAAGCGACCGCTGCGGCCCAGCAATTCGGCCATCGCGCTGGGATACTCGGGAGACACGTGCTGCACAATGAAGATCGAGGCGGGCAGACCGGCCGGAAGACCGGCGGCCAGCTTCATCAGGGCCTCGACGCCCCCTGCCGACGCGCCGATCGCAATGATGTCCCGATTCGCCATGTTCCCTCTCTTTCCAAGAACGATCCGCCCGCCGGCCGTTTCAGGCCGAGGTGCGTTGAAAGGCGTACCCCAGAACGATGGCAAGGGCCAGGCCAATCAGGAGCGTCCAGAAGAACGCGTCGTACACCCGCTGAACGTTCCTCTCCTCCTGTTTGACCTGAGAGATCGTCTCGACGCGCTGGGTGGGAGGCCGTCGGGGCAGGTAGGCCGAGAGCAGGACTGCGAAAATGAACGCGACCGACACGATCGGCACCCAGAAGATCCCCATGAAGGCCGGCCCGGCATGGCTGAGCCACAGAGAGCCCGCCCACGCGGCGAGAAAGACCACCACGAAGAACACGACGATGCTCGATCGGGGCCCCCCGCGGTGGAAGGCCACGATGAAGATCAGCGTGAACAGCAACGCCATCAAGAACGCGAATGCAGCTCCCATTCGAATACCCCCGTACTACAAAGCTGCAACATCTTGTTTTCTTGACAAGAATCTTTCGGAGATGACACCACGAAGGTCACGAAGAGCACGAAGAAAGAGAATGATTCGTGTTGAACTGCCCCATCTATTCCGACCTTCGTGTCCTTCGTGCTCTTCGTGGTGCTATCCCTTGGGTTGCGGCCGAAGGCCGCGCTGGGGCCTCAAGTAAGGAGGCCCAGTCACATCGCTGCTTGTACGAAGATCGTCTGGCCCTCGAAGTAGGCACATCCCCTATTCCCTATAGGCAAAAACCTTAATCCGGGCATTCGGCCTTGTGGCCGGGCGTATGGAATGATAGCATGCCTTTAGTTTCTCTTTGAGGGCGAGGGACAATGCTGTGGGGTCCGAACGCGGCGATTGCGTTCAGGGACCGTATTTGGCGTGGAGGTCATGCGTGGCGCAGGAGAAAAGACATAGGGCTTCGAAGCAGCCCCCGGAAGACAAGCCGGGCGAGGAGGAGGAGGCTGTGAAGGCGGAAGAACCGGGGACGAAGGAGTCCGCGGCGGTCGAACCGCCTCGTGAGGAGTCTGAATCTCTGAAAGACGCGGGTGAGACGACTTGTCCGGTCGTCGGGATCGGCGCCTCGGCGGGCGGGCTGGAGGCTTTGCAGGGGCTCCTGAGCCATCTGCCCAGCGAACCGCCTATGGCCCTGGTGATCGTCCAACACCGTGCGACCGATCGCACCAGCGTGATGAAGTCGCTCCTGGAGAAGCACACGGGTTTCAAGGTCATCGACATCGAAGACGGCACGGAGATCCAGCCGGGTACGGCCTACCTGGCGCCGGCGGACAAGGACGTTTCCGTTTCGCACGGCAGTCTCTACCTGACCGAATCGCACCCCCATCCCGGCATTCATCTGCCGATCGACTTCTTTTTCCGCACGCTCGCTCACGACCAGGCCGAGCGGGGAATCGGCATCATCCTTTCCGGCACAGGCTCCGACGGCACCCTGGGGGCCAAGGAGATCAAGGCCGCCGGCGGAATGGTCATGGCCCAGAAGGAAGACCAGGCCAAGTACGATTCGATGCCTCGCAGTGCGATCGACACCGGCATGGTCGATTTCGTTCTGCCCGTCGAGAAGATGGGCGAGCAACTGGCCCAGTACATAAGGCATCCCTTCCTCAAGGCCCGCAAGACTCCCGACTTGGAGAAGAAGCTCGAGGACCAGCTCCAGAAGATCTTTATGCTGATCCGCAATGGGACCGGTCACGATTTTTCCCACTACAAGCGCAGCACGATCCAGCGACGGATCGCCCGGCGGCTGGCCGTCCACCAGATCGAGGATCTCAACACCTACGTCAAGCTCCTCCAGGAGAGTTCCGATGAGGTCCATACGCTGGCCAAGGAGATGCTGATCACCGTGACCAACTTCTTCCGCGACGCGGACGCGTTCGACGCGCTCAAAGAAACCGTAATCTCGCCGCTCGTTCAGCAGAGATCGCCCGACGTGCCCGTCCGCATCTGGGTGCCCGCCTGCGCCACCGGCGAGGAGGCTTACAGCATCGCCATCATGGTCCATGAGGAGATGGAGAGCGCCCAGAGACGCCACAACGTGCAGATCTTCGCCACCGATCTCGACGAGGAATCCATCGAGGTGGCCCGCCGGGGACAGTACCCTAAGAGCATCGCGGGCGACGTCTCGCCGATCCGCTTGAAGCGGTACTTCATCGAGGAGAACAACCACTACAAGATCAAGAACGGCATCCGCGAGATGCTCGTGTTCGCCAAGCACAATCTGATCAAGGACGCGCCGTTCTCGCGCCTCGATCTGATCTCCTGCCGGAACGTCCTGATTTACATGGACACGACTCTGCAGAAGAAGCTGATCCCGATGTTTCATTACACGCTCAACCGCAACGGCTACCTGTTCCTGGGCGAGAGCGAATCCATCGGGACCTTCGCCGACCTGTTCGCCCCGATCGACGCCAAGCACAAGGTCTTCAAACGAAAACCCGTCGAAACCGCCTATGAACCCGAAACGGAAGTCCCCTATCGCGAGCGGCCCGAGAACGCCGAGGAGAAGGGACAACGGCCCAAGGCGCCATTCGACATGAGCAAGGTCGCGGAAAAAGTGATTCTGCGGGACTATTCCCTGCCGTGCGTCCTGGTCAACGAGGACTACGAGGTGGTGTACTTCAACGGCGACACGAGCCTGTTCCTGACACAGCCCGGCGGCCGACCGACCTTCAACATCCTGCACCTGGCCCGCCCGGAGATCCACTACAAGCTCAACATGCTTCTCAAGCGTGCCTTCCACGAGAGGCATCT
>JBDKUU010000119.1:0-5887 GCA_039679525.1 Phycisphaerales bacterium
AGCGAGCGGATTCAGAGTACGTCGAGCGACTGCGAGATGACGACACCGAGAAAACAGGCTGCAAGTGTGTTGTCGAGAGGAACAACAGATGGTAGGGGTTTCGGCGAGGCAGAGACATGAAGATAACGGAGGTTCGAGTCAGGCTGGTCAAGAACAAGGATGACCGGCTCAAGGCGTTCTGCTCCATGACGGTCGATCACGAGTTCGTGATCCGCGACATCAAAATCATCGAGGGGGTGGGCGGGTACTTCGTGGCCATGCCGTCCCGGAAGATGAGCGATCATTGCGAGAGGTGTGGATGCAAGAATCACCTCAGGGCCAAGTACTGCAACAGTTGCGGCCAGGCTCTTCAAGACAACCGTGCGAAGAGGGACCTCAAGGGGAGAACCAAGCTTCACGCGGACATCGCGCACCCGATCAACCTGGAATGCAGGCAGCGCATCCAAAAAGAGGTGGTCGTAGCCTACAAGGAGGAATTGGAGAGGTCCAAGCAGCCGGGATATAAGCCGGTGGACATGGATATGGATGACGACGACGTTCCGGAGACCGTCCGCTAGGCGAGCCTCAGGCGATCAGGTCCTCCAGAACCTTGTCGAGCGCCATATCCAGCCGGTCCGAGACATCATACTTGCCCTCGGTGATCTCCCGACGCAGTTGGAGCACTTTCTTGCGACGCACTTCCGGCATCTCGGCGATCTTCTTGAGGACCTGGCCCAGGGGGGTGTGGTGTATGTTGTCCAGGATCTGCTCCATAACCATGTCCTTATCCTGTGAAAGGTCCGCCTCTAGAGGATTCACCCACTCGTGACGTTCTTCTGCAAACCTGTTGGAATCAAGCTCCGGCATCCAAATTGTCCTGTCTGAAACCTACTTGAGTCGCCCCATTCCTCCGAGCGACGCGTGATACCACAATATGTTGTGTGCTCCGCATTTCTCTCTGTTGCCTAAGTCAGTACTGATATCGACACATGGGTTTTGAAAACTTTAGAGAAGTTCATGGGGTTCGGAGCGACTTTTTGTGCAAAATTGCGGCTGTTGTACGGCCTTGTGAGCCTCGCCTCAGGGGGTGGAGGACCGGCATCGTTATGGAGGCACGCGGCGCGTCACTCTGTGCGCAAGGGCGCCTGCGGCCTCCCGGGGAAATGGGGAACCTACTACATATAGTGATAGACCTATTCCCCGGTGTGTTAAGCAAGGGTATTATGGAAAGACACGGCCGCCGGGATTTGGCCGGCCGGCTTCCCTAATAGTAGTAGATGAAACTGATGTCCACCTCCCACTGGTCCGGCATCCCTTTTCGCCTGGTCAGGTCGATTCCGTCGCACTGAAGATTCACCCAGGTCGACTGCATGAGCGAGAGGAACTTGGCGGTTTGGACGATGCTGACATCCTTGAGCGTGACCCTGCCGTCGCGCCGCTTCTTGCCGCCGACGTTCATGATGTCCTGAGCTGTGTATCTGTGGCTGCCGGCGGGAATCGCACAAAGATTCGCGGCGCGGTCCACCGCTTTGCCATAGGCGAACTCGCCGACGATCCGGTTGGGATCCGGATTCGGGTCGATCCTCAAGATCTCGACGATCACCCCGTTGGCGTCGGCGAACAGCTTGCAGTCGTTGTCGAACTCCTTTTGGGCGGTTGGAAGCCAAAGCAGCCAGACCACCGCGGGCCAGATCCCGATCAGGGCCGGGATCAAGAGATAGTACAGTATCGGATTGCGGTGAATATCGCGCATGGTTACGACCTCTCGGATTGCTTCTTGATCACGACCTTCACTGTGAACTTGCCGTCTTCGCTCACCGACTGGTTTCCCACGAGCAGCCCCTGCTTCGCCAGCGCGTCAAAGACCTCGCTGGTCTTGGCCCCGCTGGACGTGCTCCCGTTGAGGGTGATGTTCGATCCCTTGATTTTCAAGGACTCGACGTTCAGATCGGTGCTCTTGGCGCAGGCGTTCAGCGCCTGCAACACCACCTTCATCTTGGCGGACACCGATTCCTGGTCCGCCCCGACGCCGGTCTTCTCGGCGTTGAGGTTTCGCCATCTTCGATCCAGGTTGTACTTCGCGGTCTTCATCGAATCCGGGAGTTCCGTCTGTCCCGGTATCACGGCCAGATAATCCGGCTCGAGTTTCGCCCGTACCGCTTCTCTCCCCTGATTCACCTTGAGCAATTGGGAATGAACGAATACCCCCACCGATAGCAGGAGTATCGTCAAGGAAATGCTGAAGAACCGGACCGCCTTCTGCAGCCGCATCTTCTTGCCTAGAAAAGGCATGTGATCGTTGCGGAAGTTGACGCTGTTGACCTTGTCCGACAACCCCAGGACCGCGCCGTACGCGAGCGAGAAATCCACCGCGTTCGCGCAATCGGGGATCGCCGTGGCTTCGACGCCCGCCAACGCGGTCAAGTCGCACGCTTGGGCGGGAAAACCGGTCTTCTCCCCCACCGACGGCAGGACCACCTCGCCCCGGACATCGAACGCACGGAGCCCCCCCACCGGATTGCCGGTGGAAAGACCCATCGTGACCAGGGCCTCTCTGGTCAGCAGGGAGGTTCTGTCCTGCGCGGGGCCGATCAGGACGGTTCGAAGGTTCACCAACTCCCGCCGGCCCGACGCCACCACCAGATACCCCCGACAGTCCGAGAGCACGGCGTACAGCGTGGCTTTCTCTTGTTCCTCCTGCCCGCCCGAGCACTCCAACAGGTACCGGGACAGACAATAAATGTCCGGATCGATGGCGACCGGATCGATGTTGTTGATTTGAAGAGACTGGATGATCTCCGTCAGGAGGGCTCGCTGGGCCGTGAAGACATCGAGCCGCGTCCCCTCTTCATCGGCGGCGGCGACTCGGAACGTCACCGATACGTCCGATATATCCGTCGCCAGCGTCTCTTCCGTGTCGAAACGAACGGTGGCCGCGATCTTCTTTGGATCCGCGAATTCGCTGTGCACGGAGTGCTGCATGAAATCCGCGCAATCCAGCGCCACCGCCGCTTCCGAAAAACGGATCTTCCGCTCGCCGCAGAGGTGGGCGATCCGATCGCACAGAACCCGCGGATTCACCTCCTCGCCCTCGATGCTGACAGAGAACGAATCGAGCAGCTTCTTGTCGCGGCCCTGGGAGGCCAGGCACACGACCGTCGCCCGGTCCTTTCTCAGGTAGATTCCCAACTGGTTTCCAGATTGCACGATTCAATCTCCAAAAAGCATCCTGATGCCACAGGTTCTTCGTCAAAAGCCGGTTCGGCGTTCAGAAGTCTAGTGAATAATAGGCGATTAGTCGCTAATCACCGCAATGGGTTGGATTTTATCGCCCTCCTTGCTCACCGCGGCCAACGCGCTGACCTTGGCCGCCCCGCTGACGGCGGTAATCCGAATGGTGAAGACCGTGCTCGTCGCGGTGAGAAAGTTGCGGCAACTCTCTATCGAATCGCTGTATCCCAGGACCGCCTTCTTGACCTCGTTGACGTCGGCCACGGGCTTGATTTTACGCTGCTGAATGATCGCCTCGGCGATCTTGGGCGCGTTGAGAACGCTGCCGAACGACAGCGCCGATTCCAGGACATGCCGGGGCGCTGTGTTGATGTTCACCTGCCGCGTCCCCCAGAGTCCGAGATATTTCAGGGCCGATTCCTGGCGGCTGTCGCTTTCGATGCTCGGCCGGCTCAGCAGACCCGAGTTCACCATCGAACTGTGGAAGAGTTTGGCGAACTCCTTGTTCTGCTGCTGGAGCTGCTGCTCGGCGGAGACGGGCTTCTTGCTGACCGTCCGCCGTGCGGCCGCGCTCGACGCGGCGCCGCCGGGCGTCGGTCGGGCGGCGCGGGTCCGCAGATTGGCCGGCACCTCCACCTCCGCCGTGGCCGCCTTGAACTCCATCTTGAACGGCTTGGTCCCGCCGATCGCGACCAGGTCTTTGTTCAGGTCCGCGATCTCCTGAGAGGAGTAGCCCATCCACTCGCAGAAGGTCGTCCAGCCTGCGCCGGCCGACTCGCGGAACTTGTCGTCCGCGAGCATCGCCCAGCCCAGCGGGTACTTGGCGTTCTCGTCCTCGATCT
Organism: Phycisphaerales bacterium; assembly: GCA_039679525.1. Classification (GTDB taxonomy): domain Bacteria; phylum Planctomycetota; class Phycisphaerae; order Sedimentisphaerales; family Anaerobacaceae; genus PLanc-01. The sequence continues at coordinate 4,053 of JBDKUU010000119.1, forward strand.
CGATCTTGATCTTGGCCGTGCCGATCTCGAACTCGACGGGCTCGGTCACCAGCGGCCAGGGCGGGCCGTACGGGCCGGGAATCTGCACGTTGCTGCGATCGCCGAGAAGTCCCTCGTTGGGGTCTGCGTCGTTGGCGTCATTGACCGCATTGACGTCGTTGACGTCTTCGTTGTGGCTGACGCGTTTCTTCTTTTTGGGAGTCGTGGTCTTTTGGGCCTTGCCGTCATCGGAGAGATTGGGATCGCTGAGTCGGTTCTTCGCCAGGTACAGCTCCATCTGGTCCAGCAGCTTCTGGTACTCCGTCTCCGGCATGGCGAAGATGTCCGAGAAATCCGGCTCGTTGGGCCGGCTGATCAGCGCGAAATCGAGCTTGTCCAGGGACGCCAGTGCATACCGCATGCCGGAGGCGCAGGCGTGCTTGGCGACGGCGTAGTCGATCGCGTACTGATCCCGGTGCCGGCGGGCGCTCACCCGGACGGTCAGGGTGTACCCCAGCGTCGCCAGGATGACCAGAATCACCAGCGTGATCAGCAGGATGATGCCCCGCGGAGCCCGGCGATTATCGAGATTTTGTCTGTACGGGTGTCCGTTCATTGCTCACCGTTCCACGGGAAGATCGCACGCTCGTCGTGCCCTGGTTGGTGGTTCGTCCGCCGGTGCTCCGCTGCGTCGTCTGCGTCTTGTCGCCGGAAGACTCCTGCTTCTTCATGCCCGGCTGATTGGCGTCGTTGGCGTCCTGCGGAGCGTTCGGATCTCCCGAAAGGTCCGTGACGAACTTGATCTTTCGCATCGCATCGACGACGAAAGTCCGGCTGACCTTCTGCTCGTCCGAGACATCCTGCGTTCCCTGCAGGCTCTTGTAGGGTTCGGCGAAGGAGATCGTGACCTTCACCCCGGCCGGAGGCGCCGACGGCGGCCACTGATCGAGCAGCTCCTCGCCCTTGCAGGCCTGGACCTGGAAGAACGTCAAGCCGCGGCAGACCGGCACGAACGTGTAGCTCTTCTCCCAATCCTTCCGCTGATTCTCGAGCAGCTTGTCCTCCTGGCCCGCCCCCTCGCGACTGCGATAGAGGATCAGGCCCGGCGTCTCGCCTTCGCTGTCGTACGCGGCCCGCCAGGTGATCTCCTCCAGAACCTGCTCCTTGTTGTCTTTGTCGTGATAGACGCGGCGCAGCACCAGGTCGGCCCGGGGGAAGCCGTTGTCGAACCCGTTGCGGATCTGCATGGTCACGTCGTCGGCCCCCAGGAAGCGATCGAAGTCCTCCGCGATGAGCTGCAAAACCTCCATCGACAGGGACGGGCCTTCGATCTTCTCCAGCACGGCCGTCGCCGCCCGATTGGCCCGGCTGTAGATGGTCAGGATCGCGGTCAGAACCATCCCGCCAATGACGATCGTCGCGAGCATCTCGCCCAGCGAGAATCCCGAGCAGCGTCTCAGTTGTCCGGCGTTCCGTTTCATACAGCGATCTCCGTCCGGCGGCACAGGCACAATCTACTTCTGCCTCTGTTTGAGCCGTTCCGCGATCTCCCCCGCGTCCTTCTTCTCTTCTCGTTCGGACGACTGGTCCTTTTCCAGGGCGGACTGGTCGGCGCCATCTTCGGCCACGTTCTCTTCCGTGCGGAGGGTAAACGCCAGTTCCTCGATGGATTCAACCTGTTTGCCCTTGTCCTGCTCGCTCGGCTCGCCGTTGCTCTCGATGAACAGGTCCAGGTTGTACTTGAGGAATCCTCCCTCCTCGGTCATCAGCAAGCCGTTGTCCACCCACTGCTGGAGCGTCTCGGCGTTGACCTTGGCGTACTTGGCCGCATCTGCGGCTGTCGTCAGAGTCTGCTC
>JBDKUU010000120.1:0-1861 GCA_039679525.1 Phycisphaerales bacterium
CCGACTTGTCCTGGCCCTGGTAATGAATCATGTAGTGAGGCAGTGTGTCGCCGTCATAATGCTCGGTAATGAAGTCCGCGAAGATGATGCCCCGGCGGGTCAGCACGCCGACGATTCGCTCGATATCGGCCAGCGCTTTGACCAGCTCCTCCAGCTTGCCGGCCGCGATCTCCCGAGCGTCGCCCTTGTCCAACTTCTTGGCCTTGCCCTTGTCGGCGCCGTCGCGGACGAAGAGCTGCGTGCCTTCCAGGCCGCGGCCGACCATTCGCCGTCGCATTTCATGCTCTGTCAGAACGTACTCGGAGGTCTTGCGCCCCTTGATCTTCACCTCGTACAGCGGAGGCTGCGCGATGTAGACCATTCGCTTGTCCAGCAACTGAGGCATCTGGCGGAACAGGAACGTCAGCAACAATGTGCGGATGTGAGCCCCGTCGACGTCCGCATCGGTCATCAGGATGAGCTTGCCGTAACGGCATTTTTCGATGTCGAACTCGTCGGTGCCAATGCCCGTGCCGAGCGAGCTGATGAGAGTGCGGATCTCCTCGTGCGCGAGCATTTTCTCGATGCGGGCCTTCTCCACGTTCAAGATCTTGCCCCGAAGCGGCAGGATCGCCTGAATATTCCGGTCGCGGCCGCCCTTGGCCGACCCACCTGCCGAATCACCTTCGACGAGGAACAGCTCGGTCGTCACGCGCTCTTTGCTGGCGCAGTCCCACAGCTTGCCGGGCAGATTCGCGCTGCCCAGGGCGCCTTTACGCCGGGTCAGCTCGCGGGCTTTTCGGGCCGCTTCACGGGCCGCGGCCGCCTGGATCGCCTTGTTCAAAATTCGCTTGGCGTCGGACGGATGCTCCTCGAGATAGTGGGCAAGCTGCTCGTTGACCACCGTCTGAACGAAGCTCTCGACTTCGGGGTTGGTCAGGCGGACTTTGGTCTGGGCCTCGAAGTGCGGGTTGGCCAGTTTCACCGCGACGACGGCCGTCAGACCTTCGCGCAGATCGTCACCCGTGGTGCCCTGACCCTCTTTGATCAGGTTGTTGGCCTTGGCATAGAAGTTCATCGTTCGCGTCAACGCGGTGCGGAAACCCGAGAGGTGCGTGCCGCCGTCGATGTTGCGAATGTTGTTGGCGAAGACCAGTACGTTCTCCGTGTAGCTGTCGTTGTACTGCATGGCCACTTCGCAGCTCAGGCGAGCTTCCGAGTCGTCCTTGGCCATGTAGACAATGCCCTCGTGGAGGATGGTCTTGCCTTCGTTGAGGTGCTTGATGAAGGCCTTGATGCCCTCTTCGTACTGGAAGGTCTCCGACTTCTTGTCCGACCGGTCGTCGCGAAACGTGATTTTGAGGCCCGCGTTGAGGTACGCCAGCTCGCGGATTCTCTTGAGAAGCGTGTCGTAGTTGAATTCCAGGTCGCCGAAGATCTCCTCGTCCGGCATGAACGTGACCCGGGTGCCCTGCTTGGTCGAGGGGCCGACGAGCTGGACGGGCCCGGTCTTCTTGCCGCGGCGACATTCGAAGTGATGCTGCGAGCCGTCGCGGAAGACGTCCACCTGGAGCCATTCGCTCAGGGCGTTGACCACGCTGACGCCGACCCCGTGAAGACCGCCGGCGACTTTGTAACTGTCGGAGTCGAACTTGCCGCCGGCATGCAGGGTCGTCAGCACGACTTCCAGCGCGCTGACCTTGGCTTCCTTGTGCATTTCCACCGGGATGCCTCGGCCGTTGTCCTCCACGCTGCAACTGCCGTCGGCGTGGAGCCGAACCGTGATCGCGTCGCAAAAGCCGGCCAGAGCCTCGTCGATCGAATTGTCCAACACTTCGTAAACCAGGTGGTGAAGGCCCGCGATGCCGCGGTCGCCGATGTA
>JBDKUU010000121.1:0-1995 GCA_039679525.1 Phycisphaerales bacterium
CATGGCAGCAGCATCGGATGCGATTTGGGCGATCGACCTGGGGAGCAACTCCCTCAAGGCGCTGCATCTGGCGGCGGTGGGGGACGCGGTCCAGGTGATCGGCTTCGATCACGTTCCGCACGGCAAGATCCTGTCGAGCAGCGGGGTCAGCGCCGCCGAGAGGGAGGAACTGGTCGCGGTCAGCCTGCGGCAGTTCGCCCAGCGCAACGACGTCGGCTTCGACCCGATCATCATCTCCGTGCCCAGCCAGAACAGCTTCGCCCGGTTCGTGACCCTGCCCCCGGTCGAGGCCAAGCGACTCCCCGAGATCGTCAAGTTCGAAGCCGCCCAGCAGATCCCCTTCGACATGAGCGAGGTCCAATGGGATTATCAAGTATTAAGCGATCCTGATAGTCCAGAAAAGAAGGTCGGGCTGTTCGCGATCAAGAACGAGATCGTCAACGCGGCGATGGAGCCGCTGGAGCGGGAAGAGCTGTCGGTCAGCTACGTGCAGATGGCGTCGATGGCTTTGTACAACTACCTGCTGTTCGACCGGCCGGACCTGGCGAGCTCGGACAAGCGGGCGACCGTGGTGCTCAACGTCGGCGCCGACAGCACGGACCTGGTCGTGTGCACGGCGTCAGGCGTCTGGCAGCGCTGCATCACGACGGGCGGCAACGCCTTCACGAACGCGATCGCCGAGACGTTCAAGCTGAGCTTCGAGAAGGCCGAGAAGCTCAAACGCACGGCCCCGGTCAGCAAGTACGCCCGCCAGATCTTCCAGGCGATGCGGCCGGTGTTCACCGACTGGGCGGCCGAAGTCCAGCGGTCGCTGGGCTTCTACACCAGCTCCAACCCCGACGTCAAACTGGTCCGCGTGGTCGCCATGGGCGGCGGCACGAAGCTCCGCGGGCTCCTCAAATATCTCCAGCAGACTCTCCAAATCCCGGTGGAGAAGCCGGAAGCCTTCAAGCGTCTGGCCGTCTCGCCCGCCGTCTCGGCCGCCAAGTTCCACGAGTCGGTCGCGGACTTCGGCGTCGTCTACGGCCTGGCTCTCCAGGGCGTGGGCCTGTCCCGCATCGAGAGCAACCTGCTGCCGACGAACGTCGCCCGCTCGATGGCCTGGGCCGGCAAGACCCGCTATTTCATCGGCGCGGCCGTGCTGATCCTGGTCGTGGCGTTCATGTGCCTGGGACGGGTCGGTCTCGATCGCGTCAGTTACGCCCACGGCGAGGACTTCCGGTCCAAGAGCAACCGCATCGTCTCGAAGGGCAAGGAACGCGTCGCCAAGACCGGCGGCGTCAAGAGCCAGGGCGCCGATTGGAACGACAGCATGAAGAAACAGTTCTCGTACTTCCAGTACCGAGAGATGATTCCGGAACTGTACCAGCTCATCCTGTCGGCCCTGCCCAACGCCAAGAACAACCCGCAGGACAGCGCCCTCTACGACGCGTTCAACCGCGGGGACGTCGCCAAGGTGACCCTGATCCCGCGTCCCGACCGTAAACAGGTCTTCCTGTCCACCATGTCCATCTACTACGCCGACGACCTGAGCCGGGCCCAGTTCAAGGTCACCGCCTCGATGCGAAAAGACAGCCTGATGGCGGAACAATCGGAAGAGACGAGCGGCTACAGCGACGAAGCGATGGCCATGTACGAGAAGATCTACGGCAAGGAGAACGTCGCGGCGATGCTCGGGCTCAACACCGGCGGAGGCGGCGGCGCCGAAAGGTCCGCCGGATTCGTCGTCATGCTCGAAGGCTACAGCCCCTACAAGAACGTCGGCGCCCTGCTGGACCCGCCGAACGTCAAGGACGACCCGAGCCGCTGGGGCCTGATCACCCGGCTGGACAACCTCAAGCAGTTCCTGAACCTGGACGTCAACGCTCCCTTCCAGGTGTTTGAGAAGAACAACGCGGAGCACTTCAAGATCGAGACCGGCCCGATCGACGTCGACGCGGAGAGCCTCCCGATGGGCGTGGGGACCTGGAAGTTCACTCCCAGCGCCGCGGCGCT
>JBDKUU010000122.1:0-10020 GCA_039679525.1 Phycisphaerales bacterium
GCTTCGTCCAGACTACCTCGGCCGAGAACAACATCACCTTCGGGTACGACGATCCCCGGCCGGAGCGATGGCTCGGCGCGACGGAAGCCTACGCGATCGGCTATTGGGTTCACGGCTGGGCCAGCCGCATCGAGCGGATCGCGAGTATCGGCACGCAGAACAGGAAGATCACGCTCGCGAAGGCCCCGAGCTACGGCATCGCCGCACAGAAGAACTACTACATCCTGAATCTGCTCGAAGAGATCGACCGGCCCGGCGAATGGTACCTGGATCGGCAACGCGGCGTTCTGTACCTCTGGCCGCCCGAGGGATTCGAAACGGGCGACCTGCTGCTGTCTTCGTTGGCGGCGCCGATCGTCTCGATCAAGGACGCGTCGCAGATCCGCATCGAAGGACTCGTGATCGAGACCGGCGCCGGCCGGGGCGTCGAGATCTCGGGCCACGACAATCTCGTCACGGCCTGCACGATCCGCAACCTGCGGACCGACGCCGTCACGATTTCAGGCGAGCGCAACGGCGTCGCCGCCTGCGAGATCTCCGGCATCGGCGAGACAGGGGTCTCCCTCTCCGGCGGCGATCGGCGTCAACTCGTCGCGGGCGAGAACTTCGTGCGAGACTGCCGGATTCACAACTTCGGCCGCTGGGAGCGAACGTACGCTCCTGCAGTCCAGATCAACGGCGTCGGCAATATCACGGCCCACAATCTGCTCTACGACGCCCCGCACTCGGCCATCCTCTTCAACGGCAACGAGCACCTCATCGAGCTCAACGAGATCCACGACGTGTGTTACGAGGTGGACGACGCCGGCTCGGTCTACGCGGGCCGGGACTGGGGCCTTCGCGGCAATCTCATCCGGAACAATTTCTTCCATCATATCAAGAGCAACTTGCCCGGCTCCAACGGCGTGCACGCGGTCTACCTCGACGACTGCGCCAGCGGAATCACCGTCTTCGGCAACGTCTTCTACGAGATCAGCGGCCGGGCCATCATGTGCGGCGGCGGACGCGACAACACGATCGAGAACAACGTCATCGCCAAATGCGGCTCGGCCCATTTCACCGACCGCCGGGGCAAGGTCTGGATCGACAAGGACGAGAGCTGGAAGCTGCTGGCCAAGATCGAGCGGTACAACTACACGCAGCCGCCCTGGAGCGTGCGGTATCCGAAGCTCGCCCACATCCTCGACAACGGCTACGAGCAGGCCAAGGAGCCCGAGGGCTGCCTGATCGCGCGGAACCTCGGCTGGCAGAACAAACGCTGGCTCGAGAAGAACAGTCTGGGCGGCAGCGGCGGCTTCGATTTCTACACGTTCACGGACAACATCGAGGACCAGGACCCGCGTTTCGTCGACGAGAAATCCCTGAATCTGGCCCTCAAGGACGACTCCCCCGCTTACACTCTGCCCGGCTTTCAGCGGATACCTTTTGGAGACATCGGGCCACAATAACGCGTGGGCAGGTTGAGCGGTGCTCCAGAATACTTGCCGAGGGTCTTTGCGGTTGGAGGCAAAGATGGTGCGTGGTACGCACCCTACGAGTCATGGTCCTGCGTCTTTGTAGGGTGCGTACCACGCACCATCTTCATTGTCGTTTCAGCAGGGCGACGTAGGCGCCGTCATGGTCGAAGGGGCCGATCGAGGGCAGCAGGAGCGATTCGCTCGCCAGCTCGAATTCGCTGTGGCCGGCCAGGAAGTCGCGGACGACGTCCTGGTTTTCCCGCTTCTGGATGCTGCACGTGCTGTAGCAGATCCGGCCGCCGGGCTTGACGAGGCCCGCGGCTTTTGCGAGCAGCCCCTTCTGGATCTCGGCGATGTCCTTCACCGCCTGGGCCGTGACGCGGAATCTCGCCTCGACCCGTCGGGACAGGACGCCCGTGTTCGAGCATGGAGCATCGATCAGAATCGCGTCGAAACGCTCCGGCCCCTGCCCAATCTGCGCGTGCGGGACGATCGTTACGCTCTTGAGTCCCAGACGGGCGACGTTCTCTCGTACCCGTTCCAGGCGGGCCGGATCGATGTCCGTGGCGCCGATGCTCGCGGCGTCTCGCGACAGCTCGGCGATTTGCGTGGTCTTGCTGCCCGGCGCGGAGCACAGGTCGAGGATCGACCAGCCCGGCTGCGGATTCAGGATTCGTACGGCTTGCGACGCCGAGAGGTCCTGCACGCTGAAGAGTCCCTCGGAGAAGCCGGGAAGCTGCGTCACGGCGTGCGGCCCGGTGATTCGAATCATGGCCGAGCCTTGGGCAGAGTCCTCTTGTTTGTAGTGTGCCCGTAAGGGCATATCCGGATAACGCCTCACGGCGTCACTACGAACGGGTTCGGCCTGCGCACCAGCTTCTCGCAGTTTAGCGAGAAGATCCTCAGGCGTCGTCCGCAGCGGATTGACGCGGATGTAGAGGCTGGGCTTTCGATTGCAGGCCATGCAGATCGCCGTCGTCTGTTCGGGTCCGAACTCGCTCAGCCATTCCGCGACCAGCCACGAGGGCAGCGAGAAACGGAGGCTCAAATGCGTCCCGGCGTCCGTCGCGGGATCGGGCAGAAAATCCGTATCGAACTCGCAACCTGCTTGCGGCGTCTGGACGAGCGTTCGTCTGGGGTTCGCTTGCACGAGGTCGGCCTGGCGATTGGCGACGTGCCTTACGATCTGTCGCAGGACGGCGTTGACGAATCCGCTCTGCCGCTTGCCGCCGGACTTGGCGGCCGTGTTGACCGCCTCGTCGACGATGGAGTAGACCGGCGTCGCGGAATTGTACGCGATCTCGTAGACCGCGACTCGCAGGATGGTCAGGAGCCTCGCGTCGATGCGGGCGGTGGGCCGGCCGGAGAACGTTGCGATCACCGCGTCGATCGCGCCGCGGTTGCGGACCGTGCCGTGGACGAGGTCGGTCGCCCGCTGCCTCTCCTGGGTTTGGTCGAGCAGGCGGTCGAGCATCTGCCCGGCGTACTCGCGGGCAGGGTCGAACCCGTGCAGGACCTGGGTCGCGATCGCCCGTGCGGATTGGAAGTCACGAGCGGCCATGCTGCGTCAGGCTCCTGATCTCCTCACTGAGATCCATGGCGGCCTTCGGCCGCGACACAGGATCAACTCGCGCAGAGACGCTGAGGCGCAGAGAAGAGCAAGGCAGCCTGGAAAACAAGATCCGCCCTGTGTCTTCTGTGTCTCTGTGGCGCACCATTCTATTCTTCGATCCTTGCCAACCGATCGCCGGGCCGGACTCGCCAGCCGTTGATGAAGGCTTTGAAGTCCATCAGCCCTTTGCCGGCGGGCTTGATTTTTCGAATCGCCAGCTTGCCGTCGCCGCAAAAGACGTTGAGATCCTCGTCGAACGTTCCGGGAACCGCGGTCGGCGGCTTGGGGCCCCAGATCACCTCCGCGAGGGCCAGCACGACTCTCGTCGTCTTGCCCGTCTCGGCGGAGACGAAATCCGCCGTCGCGCTCGGCCAGGGCCACAGGCCGCGGATCTTGTCGGCCAGGATGTACGCGGGCTCGCTGAAGTCGAGGAAGCCGTCGGACTTCTTGAGCTTGGGGGCCTTCGTCGCCTCGAACTCGTCCTGGCGGGTGAAGGTCACGCTATCGGATTCGATCTTGTCGAGCGTCTCGATCAGGAGAGGCGCCGCCAGTTGCGCGAGCCTGTCGTGCAGTTCACCGGCGGTTTCGAGAACGCCGATGGGGGTCCTGGCCTGGGCGAGGATGTCGCCGGCGTCCATGCGGTCGGCCAGCGTGATGATGCTGACGCCGCTCTCGGTCTCGCCGCGGAGGATGGCCCAGTTGATCGGCCCGGCCCCGCGGTACTTGGGCAGCAGCGAGGAATGCACGTTGATCGCGAGCCTGGTCGGCATGTCGACCAGCTCGCGGCCGATTTTTTGTCCGCAGGCGATGACCACGAGCACGTCCGGCCGGGCCTCGGCGATCCGCTGGATCATGTCGGGGTCGTTGATGTTCTCGCTCTCCACGAACGGCACGGCGTGCATCTCGGCCCAGTGCGCCACCGGCGTAGGGCAGAGCTTTCGCCCGCGGCCGGCGGGACTGGCCTGCCCCGTCACCACCAGCACAAGGTTATGCCGCGATGCCTGGATCGCGTCCAGGCAAGGCAAGCCGAATTCTCCGCTCCCGAGATAGATGATGTTCATAGTAAGTTTGATTTCGGATTTTTGATTGTCGATTTCAGAGCCGAGACCGAACGTCGGCCATTTCTTCAATCAAAAATCAACCATCAACAATCACCCTTCAATCACACTTCTTCTGCCTGTGCGTCGATCAGTTTCTTGAGCTGCCGGCGATGGGCGATTCGGGCGGTCTGGCTCATCCGGTTGACGATCATCGTGCCCTCGATGTGGTCGTACTCGTGCTGGAGACAGCGGGCGTGCATGCCCTCGGCCTCCTCGGTGAACTGCCTGCCGTCGAGGCCCGTGGCGGTGACGATCGCCTTTTTGTAGCGGCGGATCTTCACCCACACGCCCGGCACGGACAAACACCCCTCTTCCGCCTCTTCCAGCTCGCCTTGGAGGATCAGGGTCGGGTTGATGTAGACCTGGACGTGTTCCCGCGTGCCGCTGAGCGAGACGATGAACATGCGCAGCGACACTCCCGCCTGCGGCGCGGCGAACCCGACTCCCTTGTGCTCGATCATCAGATCCGTCATCTTCTCCACGAGGCGCGGGATCGATTCATCGATCTCTTCCACCGGCGCGGCTCGCTGCCGCAACACGGGGGCCGGGTAGCGCGTCATTTCACATTTACTGATATCAATCTGACCCATCTCAAACCTTTTTCCGCTTATGCTTCCAGCAGGTTCATCAAATACCCAAACGACCGATTCCTGCCTTTGGCCACCTTCACTTGGAAGCGCCCCAGGAGCTCCACCATGAAATCGGCCACCGAATCGTTGAACTGCCTGGGCATCAGATTTCTGAATTGCTCCTTGGTCACATCATCCGTTGAGAGGAGACTCTCGATTCCAAGTTCCCGGCATGTTTCTTCATCTACTCCGGCCATGTACCAACTCTCTATTTCGCGGGCCACGATCACCGCGTTCGCGGGTTCGACGGCCTGGCGGTATCTACTCGCAAGGACCATCTTTCTTGCGGTCACACACGGTGAATCGTCGATGTCCGCGAGGAATAGATAATCAGCCTTCATGGCTTGCAGGGATCGCAGGAATTCCACTGTCTTCTCACATGTCCGCTGAGCATACTCCCATGTGTCGATATAATCGTATTCCCTGTCAAGGATCGGACGCAACACCCGATCCACGAATCGTCTGTCGTCTTTACCCTCAACAAAAACCCACACACGCTTATACATGAGCTACGGCACCGCCAAGAGATCCTGAACAAATAGGTCGTCGAGTCCTAGATCGTTCTCAAGGAATACCTTGACCGTCTCCTTTTCGGCTGGGCGCGATATCACGGAGAACCCTTCCTTGTCTCTTGAAATGAGCAGCAGGTTCTCGACTCCCGCGTGTCTGACCACCTCAGGACTGTGGGTAGTAACGATCACTTGCTTGTTCCTGGATGCATCTTTCATCATCTCCACCAGCCCGGATGCAAGACGTGGATGGATGTTCCTCTCCGGCTCTTCCAGAATGACCAAGTCCTTCTTCTCAAAATATAGGGCAATCAGCAATGCCCCGACGTTTACCGTCCCATCAGAGATAAGGGGGGCCGGGAAGTACTCATCCTTATGGTAACTTTCGCTCAGTTTGAACATCAAAGAGCGATCAATAAGCTTCTCGGTTTTCACGCCTTCCACAAACGGCAACAAGTCCCTGATCAGATTAGAAAACTTCCTCTTCTTCTCGGGATCTTCAAGGATATTCTTGAGCACCAAGGACAGGTTCTGCCCATTCTCTTCGAGTTCCGATCTGCCCATCACGACAGAAGCCTTTTTGGCCAGCTTGGGGTCGAAATCATATATCCCGTAAGCCGCCGGAATCAAGGCCTGTGGATAGGGTCCCTCTATGGAGAGCGCTTTTGACGGAGGCCGCCCCGGAGGCGAGAAGAGATAGGGGTTGACATCATCGCCAGACAACTCCCGACCATCTACGAGCACACGCTGTGTCAGCTTCTCACCGTGTTTGCTGATCTCAATGGTTCCCATGGCAGGTCCTCCCGGCTTCTTCCGAGTGGACGCTGTCTCGTTGGGCCCCTCTGTTACATCGAACACCGCTGTTATCTCGTCCTTCGTTATCCTATATCCAGTGCCGTTCCCCTCCAAAGACAATTCAAAGCGGGAAGTCAATTCCGTTGTTTTGGCCCAAATCGATTTGGCGGCGAGAAAACCGCCGCCCGCAAAGTCAGAAGTCACCTCTACAGAAACGGTCTTCGATCCTCCACCTGCGACGTTCGCGAGGTACTCCAATCCCTGCATTGATATGGCGTTGTCCAGCCCTTCGGTTACGATGTCGCGGATGAATGTGAATATCTGCGTGAAGTTCGACTTGCCGGAAGCATTTGCCCCTATCACAACATTGAAGGGACCGAGCTCCAAATCCAGTTCCCTGAAACTCTTAAAGTTCGATATCCGGATTCGTTTCACGCCCATGACTCATGGCTCCACATAACGCGCACGCATCTAATGCAGGTCAGCTATCGTTGGTCGAATTCGTGGCCGGCGAAAGTGTTGCCGAGGTAGCTCTTTCGCACGAGCTCGTCTTTCACGATCTCGGCCGGCGGGCCGGCTGCGATCACCTTGCCGTGGTCGATGATGTACGCCTTGTCCGCGACCTCCAGGGTCCGCTCCACGTTGTGGTCCGTGATCAGGATGCTGACGCCCGAGGCGACCAGCCGCCGGATCTCCTGCTGCAAGTCCTCGACCGCGATCGGGTCCACGCCGCTGAACGGCTCGTCGAGCAGGATCAGCGACGGGTCGGTCACCATCGCGCGGGCGATCTCGAGCTTTCGCCGCTCGCCGCCGGAGAGGAACCGGCCGTGGCTCTTGGCCACTTCCGTCAGGCCGAACCGCTCGATCAGCGCGTCGGCCTTCTGCCGCCGCTCCTTCCGCGTCAGCGACATCGTCTCCAGGATCGCCAGGAGGTTGTCGCGGACGCTCATTCGCTGGAAGATGCTCGGCTCCTGCGACAGGTAGCCGATCCCCAGTCGGGCCCGCTTGAACATGGGCAGTTTCGTGATTTCGCGATCCTCGAATATCACTTTGCCCTTGTCGGGCGTGACCATGCCCATGATCATGCGAAAGGTGGTCGTCTTCCCGGCCCCGTTTCGGCCGAGCAGACCCACGATGCTGCGCTGCTCGATCGTGACCGAAACCTCATTTACTACGGCCCGGCCGGAATAACGTTTGACCAAATTGTGCGTTTCAAGAAGGGTAATGCCTACCAAGGCGCACCTCGTCCAAGCAAGAATCCTGCAAATCCTTATTATACCAAAGATGGCAGTCTGGGCAACCCGCTTTTCCGGCCGGTTTGTGTCCGGGGCGCATGATCGTAGTTGCGGGGGCATCGTGAGCCTGGTGCGTCCGCGGCGTGCGTTTATCGCTCTGGGGGATACCGGCGGGTAGAGAGCTGGCAGGGGTGCCCTGAAACAGGGACTGTTTGTCGTTGACGAGAAGCCTTCCATGCGGACATGTGCGGGAAGACCCTCGTGAAACCTGCAGGGAAGGCAGAGGAGCCCCAGAGGTCCCGCAGCCTCCGTTGGGCCCCTCGACCTGCTTGGCTCTTGACGCGTGGGCTAAGAGCCCACCCTACGAAGACTTCCAGGGGCGCTGTCCTGACACCCCGGCATTTTGCGCGTTGGGCCAGCAGCACGAGAACGATGCTGCGCATCGCCTACGAGCGGGCCGGCGTCGGCTGTTCTCTTCCAGAACCGTGCCATTGGCGCAAGGCGAGAAATGCCCGGCGGCCCGTCGCGCAGCGGCGAGCCGACGGACTCCGGATCTGTCCGTTCCTTCCTTGCCATATGCGAGAGGGAGGAGAATTCGTATCGCAAGCGACGGGGCAAGCCCCAGCCTACGTTTCCCGCGTGCCGGCGGGCTCCAGGTTGTGGTCTTCGGCGGGTTCGCCGGGCTGGAGGTCTTGGGGAGGCCGGTGGGCTCCGGGCCGGCGGAGATGGGAGAGGCGGTTCTGGATCCGGTCGAGGTAGACGTAGATCACCGGCGTGATGTAGAGGGTCACGAACTGGGAGAAGACCAGGCCGCCGACGACCGCCAGACCCAGCGGCTGGCGGGCTTCCGCGCCGGCGCCGATGCCCAGCGCGATCGGCAGCGTGCCCATCAGCGCGGCCATCGTCGTCATCATGATCGGCCGAAACCGAAGCATGGAGCCCTCGAAAATGGCGTCGGCGGGCTTTTTGCCCTCCTGGCGTTCGGCCGCAAGGGCGAAGTCGATCATCATGATGGCGTTCTTCTTCACGATGCCGATCAGCATGATGATGCCGACGAAGGCGTAGATGCTCAGGACCGTGTGGAAGATCAGCAGAGTCAGCAACGCGCCGACGCCTGCGGAGGGCAGGCCGGACAGGATCGTCAGCGGATGGACGAAGCTCTCGTACAGAACGCCCAGGACGATATAGATGACCAGGATGGCCATGATCAGGAGCAGCCACATTCCCTGGAGCGAGGTCTGAAACGCCTGGGCCTGGCCCTGAAAGCCCATCGTGAGCGTGGCGGGAACCCGGAGATCGGCGACGGCCCGCTGGATTTCGGCGATCGCCTGGCTCAGGGCCACGCCCGGCTGCAGGTTGAACGAAATAGTGACCGACGGCAGTTGTCCTGTGTGATTGACTGTCAGCGGGCCGGTCGTGCGGACCGCCTCGGCCACGGCGTTCAGCGGCACGAGATTGCTGTCCGTCGAGGTGACGTAGAGCGTGGAGAGGACCGCCGGGTCCCTCTGGTATTGCGGCTCGACCTCCATGATGACCTGGTACTCGTTGTTGGGAGCGTAGATGGTCGAGATCTGCCTGGAGCCGTACGCGCTGTACAAGGCGTTTTCGATCTGGCTGACGGTGACGCCCAGCGACGTGGCCCGGTCGCGGGCGATTTTGACGAGGAGCTGGAGGCTGTCGATTCGAAGGTCGCTGGTCACGCCCTGCAGGATCGGCAGCTTGCCCATGGCGGCTTCGATCTGCGGTCCCCACTTGTACAGCTCCTGAGTGTCCGGCCCGCCGATCGTAAACTGGTAGAGGTTCTTGGTGAGCTGGCCTCCGATGCGAATCGCCGGCGGATTCTGCAGAAACACGTTGATGCCGGGGATCTGGGCGAGTTTGGGCCAGAGCTTCTGAATCACGGCGTCGACCGGGGGTCTTTCGTCGCGGGGTTTCAGGTGCATGAAGACGACTCCGCTGTTGACGCCGCCCTGGCCGAACGAGCCGACGCTGGACATGAAGTCCTGGACTGCGGGGTCCTGCAGGATGACCCGGTTGACGGCCACTTGGTGGTTCACCATGGAGTCGAAGGAGATGTCCTGCGCGCCTTCTGTGAAGCCGAAGACCTGGCTGATGTCCTGGCTCGGGATGAAATCTTTCGGGATGACGACGAACAGATATCCGGTGGCGACCAGCAGCGCGACGAAGATCAGCATCACGAGCACGCCGTGGCTCAGAACCCATGAGAGGCTCACGCGGTAGCCGGAGGTCATGCCGTTGAAGAATCGCTCGGACAGGGCGTACAGCCGGTTCTGCCGGCCTTCGCGAGGCGGCCTGAGGAACCGGCTGCTGAGCATCGGGGACAGGCTCAGCGAGACGAATCCCGACACGAGGATCGCCACCGTGATCGTAACGGCGAACTCGTGGAGCAGCCGGCCGAGGATGCCGCCCATGAACAGCAGCGGAATGAACACCGCGGCCAGCGAGACGGTCATCGAGAGAATGGTGAAGCCGATCTCGCGGGCCCCGTCGAACGCCGCCTGGAGCCGGCCCTTGCCCATCTCGATGTGCCGGACGATGTTCTCCAGCATGACGATCGCGTCGTCGACGACGAACCCCACCGACAGGGTCAGCGCCATCAGCGAGAAGTTGTCCAGGCTGTAGCCGAGCAGGTACATGACGGAGAACGTGCCGATGATCGACA
>JBDKUU010000123.1:0-1721 GCA_039679525.1 Phycisphaerales bacterium
CGAGATGCTGGTGGGCCGCGCGATTAGAGGCCATCGCCACGAAGTCGTGCTGGCCACGAAGTTCGGCAACGTACGAGGGGAGGACGGCAGTTTTCTCGGAATCAACGGCCGGCCCGAATACGTGATGTCGGCGTGCGAGGCCTCCCTGCGGCGGCTCGGGGTCGACACGATCGACCTGTACTATCAGCACCGCGTCGACCCGAACACGCCGATCGAGGAGACCGTCGGCGCGATGGCACGACTCGTCGAGCAGGGAAAGATCCAGCACATCGGCCTGTCCGAGGCCGCGATCGAGACGATCCGGCGGGCGAACGACGTGCACCCGGTCACGGCCCTTCAGACCGAGTACTCGCTCTGGAGCCGCGACCCCGAAGACGGCACTCTCGACGCGTGCCGCGAATTGGGCATCGGCTTCGTCGCGTACAGCCCGCTGGGGCGGGGCTTTCTCACCGGCCAGATCAAGAGCTTCGACGATCTGCCGGCGAACGATTTTCGCCGGAGCAGCCCGCGGTTCCAGGGGGCGAACTTCCAGAAGAACCTGGAGCTGGTCGAGCGGATCGAGGAGATGGCGGCCGAGAAAGGGTGCGCGCCGGCGCAGCTTGCCCTGGCTTGGGTGCTGGCCAGGGGCGAGGACATCGTGCCGATCCCGGGCACCAAGCACCTCGGCTACGTGGAGCAGAACGTGGCCGCCCTCGACGTGGAGATTACGCCGGAGGACCTCGAACGCATCGACGAGATCGCGCCGAAGGGCGCCGCCGCGGGCGAACGCTACACCGAGGCGGGAATGGCCATGGTCAACCTGTGAGGCCGACAGGGACCTGATCCACAAGGCAATCGCCGATTATCGGCCGGACGCGGGGGACGGAAATCGTCATGACCAGACACCACGTCGTAGTTACCTACGCAGCCCCTCCCGAGGAACGCACGGCGTATCAAGAAGTCCTGCGAGACGAGGCTTCGCTCGAGTTCCTCGAGGGACTCTCGACCGAGAAGCGGCGATCGGCTCTGCGAGCCGCCACCATCCTCATGGCCTGGAACTTCCCGCGGGAAATCTCGGCGTCCGAGTACGCCGGCCTCGGTCACGTCGAACTGATCCAGCTCCTCTCAGCCGGGGCCGACCACATGCCTTTCGCCGACCTGCCGCCGCACATTGCCATCGCGGGCAACGTCGGTGCCTATTCTCTGCCCATGGCGGAACACGTGATGGGCATGACCCTGGCGATGGCGAAGCGGCTGTGCGTCGAGAGCGAGAATCTCAAGAAAGGCGAGTTCAACCAGCACGTCCCGAATCGGCTGCTGGCCGGCATGACGGCGAGTATTCTCGGCTTCGGCGGGATCGGCCGGGCGACGGCCCGGCTCATGCGGCCCTTCGATATGCGAATCCACGCGATCAATACCTCGGGAACAACCGCCGAGCCCGTCGATTTCATCGGCACTTTGAACGACTTGCCCGACGTGTTGCAGGCCGGCGACGTGGTGGTCGTCGCCCTGCCGCTCACGCGGACGACCCACCATCTCATCGCAAAACGAGAGCTCGGCTGGATGAAGCCGGACGCCATTCTGATCAACGTCTCCCGCGCCGAGATCCTGGACGAAGCGGCCCTGTACGCCCACGTGAAGAGCCATCCGAACTTCCTCCTGGGCATCGACGCATGGTGGACCGAGCCCTTCATGCAGGGGACTGTTCGACTGGAGCATCCCTTCCTGGATCTGCCGAACGT
>JBDKUU010000124.1:0-13347 GCA_039679525.1 Phycisphaerales bacterium
TCTCCATCTTCCAAAACCGCCTTCTGGTTCTTACTGAGTCATCGTACGAGTCGATTGCTAAGGACTCGTTAGGGCTCCGTTACATTTCGGCGAGTTTTCGAGAAATCCGAGGCAAAGGCGCTCCGCAAAAAAGGGCCGGTGCGGCGTTCGTCAATCGCCCGCCGCACCGGCGCATCACAATCACAAGTTCGGGCTCTCATCCGACCGCACACCTTCAGCGGCCGCGAAGCCGTCACACCGGCTATCGAGAGTCCTTGAATTCATCCGCGTTCCATCGCGGCTTGCCTTCTTTGGTGCGCAGATCCAGGGTGTCGTTGCCCTTCTTGATCTGCGAGGCCACGATGAAATCACGCCAACCCATCTTCGCCGGCGAACCCATGACGGTCACCTCGTCGCCGTAGTGGAGGTCGATGTTCTGACGATCCACATACGGCCGAGGCCCGGCGTGAACCGTCACCGTCTTGCCGTCATCGGTCTTGATGCGAAGGCGCAGCCCCTCCACCGTCGTGCCTTCCAGGCGGAACGTTCCGATGCTCTCGATCGTCCCGTGGATCGTGCGGACGGCGTTGGGGTTGTACAACGATTCGTACTCGCTGCCTTCCGTCCAGGGCGAAGAAGTTGCAGGACGTCCCGGCCGCTCGTCGCCTACGAAGCCGAGCGTCTCGGAATAGGGCTTGGCCTCGAACTTCTCGTGGATCTTGCGGCTGTACTCTCTGTCCGCAAGATTAGGGAACTCATTCGCATTGAACGCAAGCGACCGGAGCGTCTCTTTGTCGGCGCTCAGCCGTGCGGTCCCCAGCCTTGGAATAATGTCAAGCGACGACCACGGCACGGCGGCCAATTCCTTGTTGATGCCCAGGAAGCCGGTCCTCATGGACAGGATCGCATAAGCGACGCGGCCCTTGGCGGGGTCGATCACGATATTCTCCAACTCGCCGAGTTCCTCGCCCTGGTCATTCTTGACGGTCAGGCCGACCAGTTCACTGAGCCTGCGATGCTTCATATCGGTCTTCGCGGCCATGGGCTCAACGCTGCCGGGAACGCTGCCCGCCGCGGCGCGTCCCAACCAGTTTTCGCTCGCCATGGCAGGCCAATTGCTCTTGTCGAACCCCGGCGCGTTCTCGAGATCCGCCGGGCTGACATGGCTCAACACCATGACCTTATCCCGAGCCCCGACCTCGAACTGAGACCACGGCACGGCGAACAACTTGCCGCCCATGCCCCAGACCCCGCCGTGCGACAAGGCCACATAACTGACGGCGGTGCGGTCGGGAGTCAAGACGATGTCCTCGACAGTCCCCAGACGCTCCTGTTTGTCGTTGACGACCTTGGCGCCGATCAACTCGTTGGCTTTTTCCAGCCCGGGGTTCACCACCGCTGTCTGTTCCATCGGCCGGGACTCGTCATGCTGAGGAGTCTGAGCCTGGAGAACCACGCCGGCCGGCAACGCCAGAACCAGCCAGCCCACCAGAGTTTTTGTCCTTCCGTTCTTAACTTACCTCCGAATACCATTTTTCATGGCTGCGAAACGCTTCGCTCGCAGTCTTTTTGTCTGCACGATTCGTCAATTTCTACGTCATCGGTGTGTAAGCCGGAATCAAGGCAAAAGGCGCGACATCCGCGAGTAATTTGCCTAGTCGCCCCGCCGGATGCTCGCGTCGCGACGTAAGAGTTGCGGACACGCGTTTTCCTGATGATGAGCCGGTTGATTTCACACCGTGCCGAGAGGACAATAGGAGCTTCGGGACCTGTCTCCCGAAAACGAAAGGAAATGACATGGCAAAGCTGGCATGGATACTCGTCGCGGCATCCGCGGCCCTGGCGGGTTGCACGCCTTCGTACAGAGTGCACGTAAACACGTATTCCGAGCTAGGCGGATCGCTGGATCATTCGGCGCCGATCTACATCGCGGTGGATCCGAACTCGCGAAACCCCATCCTCCGCAGGCAGATCGCAACGAAGATCCGCGACCTGCTCTCGGGCGACGGCTTCAATCCCGTCGACACCGCGGAGGCCGCCGCCTATACGCTCACCTTCGAAATGGGAATCGACTCGGAACGAGTCCTCGACTACATGCCCGTCAGCGCACCGTTCGGGGGCTACTATGGCTATGGCCATCACGGCGGCTTCGGCATGGGGTGGGGCTACTCGACCTACGTGCCCTATATCGACACCGTCTATACGCACTGGCTTCGAATGCGGCTATACGACATGAAAAGCACACCTCCGAAGTCCGCTGAAAGTGAGCCGACTCAGTTGCCGGGCCGGCGGATGGTCTGGCTTGGCGAAGCCCTCGTCGGGACCGAGAGCCCGGAGTTCCGCGAGGCTGTGAATTACCTGCTGGTGGGCTGCGTCCAATATCTGGGCATCGATACGGAGGAATGGGTCACGATCACCATCAAGAAGGACGACCCGCGAATCCAGGGCATCACGGCGGAGTGAGAATGGCGGACGTCTGCATCATCGGAGCGGGCCCGGCGGGGCTCATGGCCGCGATCCACGCGGCGAAAGACCATGCGCCGGTGACGATCCTGGAGGCCAACCCGACCGCGGGCCGCAAACTTCTGGTCACGGGCGGCGGGCGGTGCAACTTCACCCATATCGGCAGTCCCGACGAGATCGCCAAGGCCTTTGGGGGCCTCCCTGCCGTCAAAGGCGCCGTCAGGCCTGAGCGATTCCTTCGGCATTGTTTGCACGAGTATTCCCCCGAGGATGTCAGGGAATTCTTCCGGTCTCGAGGGCTGCCCGATAGCATCGAGCCGGACGGCTGCATCTTCCCTGCGAGCAACCAGGCGACGGAAGTTCGCGACCTTCTCGTCGCGGAGGCCGCGAGCCTCGGAGCACGCATTCAGTATCAGGCGAAAGCAATCGGCATTGCCGCCGGCGACGCGGGTTTCACGATCCAAACAGAGGGCCGGCAAATTCCCGCCTCGCGAGTGATCCTGGCCACCGGAGGCCTCTCCTGGCCCCAGACGGGCTCGACCGGAGACGGATACCGCTTCGCCAGGCAACTCGGACACGCCGTAGTCCCGCCCAAGGCGGCTCTGGTGCCGCTGCTCACTCAGGAGAAATGGGTGAGCGACCTGGCGGGCGTCTCCCTCGCAAATGTGAAGATCCGGACGACCTTGGATCAGCACGCGATCGTCGTCACGGGAAACATGCTCTTCACCCAACGAGGCATCGGCGGTCCTGCGGCCCAGGACCTCAGCCGATTCCTGGCCGATGTGCTCTTCGAAAGCCGCCGGGGGATTCCCATCGAGATCGATGTCTTTGCGGAGATGGATGAGACTCAGACGGATCGGCATCTCCAACAGCAGTTGCAGGCCCAGGCGAAGAAGGCAGTGGCGAACGTCCTGTCGGAGTTCCTGCCGCGGCAGCTCTCGCAGACTCTGTGCCTGCTCGCCGGGTGTGAACGCGACGCACAGGCGGGCCAGCTCTCCAGTGAGAAACGCAGGCAACTCGTCCGAACGATCAAGAGACTGCCTCTGACCGTGACAGGCAGCGAACCCATTGCCAAAGCCACGGTCACCCGCGGCGGCGTCAGTCGGGAGGAAATCGATCCGCGGACGATGGAGTCGAAGATCGTTCGGGGACTGTTCTTCGCGGGCGAGGTGATCGACCTGGATGGCCCCTGCGGAGGCTACAACCTGCAGATGTGCTGGTCCACCGGCGCCCTGGCCGGACGCTCGGCCGCCCACGCACCTCTCGGCAACGATCCCCCTATTTCTTGACCGGCGGGAACGTCAAAGCCTGCGACGTTGTGCCCGGGGCGGGAGCGGTCGACGTCTGCCCCTGGCCCGCCGTGCCGGTCGGTTTGTAGTATTCCATCGCCTCCGGGACCAGCTCCTGGAGATTCTTGATACGGGTCTCATTCGCCGGGTGCGTGCTCAGGAACTCGGGAGGCGCCTGGCCCCCTGCCGCCGCGGCCATCCGCTGCCAGAATCCCACGGCCTCGTGGGGATCGTATCCGGCCATTGCCATGAAGATCATGCCCAAACGGTCCGCCTCGCTCTCCTGGAGCCGGCTGTACGGCAGCAGGACGCCGACCTGCGAGCCCAGACTGTAGGCCGTGTTGAAAAGGCTCTTCGTCGTCTCCGGCTTGTTCTTCAACGCGGTGGACAGACCGACGCCGCCCATCTGCACGATCAGCGACTGGCTCATCCGCTCCGCCCCGTGCTTGGCGTAAACGTGCGCGATCTCGTGGCCCATCACGGTGGCCAGCCCGGCGTCGTTCTGCGCGATCGGGAGAATGCCCGTATAGACGACCACCTTGCCGCCCGGCATGGCGAAGGCATTGACGTTCGGGTCTTCGACCAGATTGAATTCCCACTGATAGCCCGCGAACGGGTCGCTCTCGCTGTGCTCCTTGGAGTATGCGTTCACGGCGGCCTCGATCCTGGCCCCGACGCGCTTGACCATCTCCGCCTGAGGAGTGCCGGTGATGACCTTGCTCTGATTGATGAACTGGCTGTACTGCTCGATGCTCAGCGAGTTGATGAGCGAATCGGGAACGAAGTTGAGTTGCTTGCGGCCCGTGATGCCCACTTCGGAACAACCGGCCAGAACGAACAACAGACCCAACAAAGCGGCGACGACAGGATTCGCGGCCTTTCTCATAACTACACTCCCTTTCTATTGGCAACAGCCCGCGGCCGTAGCACACACTCGATACGGAAACACACGTACTCCGCGTTCCCACAATGCACCATTAAGCCCGTCGAATGCCTCTCATGCAAAGGTTTTTTTGCTCATCTGGCCCATCGGCAAGGCCCACACCTGCTCCCCAAGCGGATAGGACTCCTCACCCGGATATACCACGAACCCGCGCGCGGGTTGCAGGTCGCCAAAGGCCGACCAGAAACCCCTGCCTGGACGCGGATCGAGGGAACGCTTGGCCTCGATGGCAACCGCGGGACCGCCTCCAGCCGGATGAAGAACCAAGTCGATCTCCGCACCGGCGCTGGTTCGATAGAAATCGACGGTGGCGTTCGCGACGACAGAGAGGACCTGCTCGATACACCAGCCCTCCCAGGAAGCTCCGGCCGCCGGATGCCCCAGGAGTTGCTCGTATGTGCCGATGTTCAGAAGAGCGTGAAGCAGACCCGAGTCTCTCAGATAGACCTTGGGCGATTTCACAAGCCGCTTTTTGAGGTTGGCGTGAAAGGGCTGGAGCTGCCGGACCATGAAGGTGTCCTCCAGCAGATCCAGATATCGTCGTGCGGTCTTGGCGTCCACGCCGAGGCTGCCTGCGATCTTGCTGGCGTTCCACAGCTGTCCGTGACAGTGAGCAAGCATCATCCAAAACCGCCGCAAAGTGACCGCCGGGATCTGTGAGCCCAGGTTAGGGATATCTCGCTCAAGGTATGTCTGGATGAAAGCCTCCCGCCACGTGAGCGAGGCGGAATCCGACGCCGCCAGGAAGCTCTCAGGATAGCCGCCGCGATTCCAGAGCCGGTTGATGTTGTCCGGCGAGGCGCCGACTTCCTGCAAATCGAAGGGCTTGAGTTCATGGTATACGATCCGTCCGGCCAGACTCTCGGAAGACTGCCTCAGCAGGACCGGCGACGCGGAGCCAAGGACCAGGAACCGCCCCGGCCGTCGTTGCTCATCAATGAGAGACCGAATCACCGGGAACAGCTCGGGCCGCCGCTGAACTTCGTCGATAATGACCAGAGAATCGGCCAGGGAGCGAAGGTACAGTTCTGCATCGCCCAGCTTGGCCAAGTCCGACGGCCGCTCCAGATCAAGATACACAGCCTTGCCTGATTGCCTTTCGGCGATCATCATAGCCAGCGTGGTCTTGCCCACCTGCCGAGACCCGATAATCCCGACCGCCGGGAACTGATCGAGCGACAGAAGAACCTCATTTTCAAGTCCTCGCTGAATCATCCTTGTATTTTAGGAATCAAAGTCCTGATTTGCAAGGATAAACAGATTCCACACAATGTCCGCGGCCTCCATACACAAGAAATCGCGTTCAACGCATGGCAGGCTTCCAGCAGTCGTCTGGGAAAGACTCATTCCGGCGTAATGTCGCAGATCAGAGCAATGGCTTTAGGCCAGTGGGAGCACGCATGAGGCGGACACCCCCTCCGTTCCCATTATTATAGGGGCTGGATGATCGCTCCGCACGCAACGGCCAGGTTTCTCTAATCTCACCGTTCTGAACAGCCGAAAGAGGGACCAACGGATGGATCATGCCCATCGGAACGGGCTTGTTCATAGACACCTGGAAGCGGAGCGATAGACATGAGATTCAGACGTTGGCGGGTGCGAAGAGTCAATAGCTGAATGAGCTGTACGCAACCGGAGGGAACAAACATGAATGAGACAGAACTCATAATCCGAAATGTGCAGGCCGGAATGTGCTTCGGGGCATTCATGGCTGGCGCAATTGCTGGCTTGATGCCGTTGATTGCGGCACTGGTGAGGAAGCATCAAATCTACGCCTTCTTCAGTTGGCTTACTACAGCGGCAACTGGATTCATAGCCGCCAATTGGCTTGGTGTAGGCGCCCTCTATATCGCCTTGCCGGTCGCCTTCTTCCTGATGGTTCTTGTCCTTTGTTGTGATCGAGGAATGTCACAGACAACCGAGATGCATGCTTTCCGCCACACACAGCAAGAACGTACATTGGATATCCAAAGACCATGATAGACGAGGTATTCGCAAAACCAATTGGTGTGGGATCACAGATGCAGATATTTGCCGCTCGTGAAGAAGATGCACATCAAGGCTGGGTTTGGCTCCAGAACCCGAACCTCCGCGAGCGTTCCGTCGTGAAGATCACCAATCCTGTGAACCAAAGAAGCGTGTATTGCGAGGCTTGCCAGATCGAAGGCAACTTTCTCAGGAAATGCAACCAGTCTCCTCGCATCACCATTACGAATCCCGCGTCCACCATAGTGATAGGCGACTGGTATCGTGCACGTCTCGGCGGACTGCCGACCCAAACAGATGTGGCTCTACAGGTCCGACGTTGTGGTCGACTATCGCTATGGTGGTGGCAATTCAGAGCTAGCGTCGGTCATCCACAATCAGTTGTGCGTATGGCCACGTGGCTTGGTGCAATTGGGCTCGTTCTTGGTGTAATCGGGCTGGCACTTGGTGTGGTGAGCTTGCTGCGATAAGGTGGCTCGACGATTTCGTCCACTGCGTCTCCTAACACCCGTTTATTCCAGCAGCACAGACTCGCCTGCATACCCTCGCGGTATTCTCGATTGCACGGCGTGCTCTGGCGTTGCCCCTGTATTCTGGGAATCGGAGCACCGATTCGCAGGAATTATGCTTCGCCAATCTCGTTCTTGATCTGGTTCAGGAGGTTCATGGCTTCCAGAGGGGTGAGGTGGTTGACGTCGATCGAGGCGAGCCGATCCAGGACGCTCTTGTGCTTTTGGACGAAGAGGGTGTCGCCTTCGGAGGCTTTTGTTTTGTTTCTGGCCAGCCGATCGCCCGTGGCTTCCTTGGCGAAGACCGATTCGAGTTCCTGGAGGATTTCGTTGGAACGGGCGAGGATCGATTTCGGGATGCCGGCCAGTTTGGCGACGTGGATGCCGTAGCTTTTGTCCGTGCCGCCGGGCAGGATACGGTGCAGGAACACGACTTCGTCCATCCACTCGCGGACCGCGACATTGTAGTTGTGGATGTTGCCGAACAGTTCCGCCAGTTCCGTCAACTCGTGATAGTGCGTCGCGAACAGGGTCCGGCACTTCAAGTTCGTGGCCAGGTGCTCGGTGATGGCCCAAGCCAGCGACAAGCCGTCGTAGGTGCTCGTGCCCCGGCCAACCTCGTCGAGGATCACGAGCGACCTGGGCGTGGCGTTATTGATGATGTTGGCGGTCTCCGTCATCTCGACCATGAACGTCGACTGGCCGCGAGTCAGTTCGTCCGAGGCCCCGACGCGGGTGAAGACGCGGTCGACCAAGCCGATCTCGGCTTCTTTGGCGGGGATGAACGAACCCGTTTGGGCCATCAGGACCAGCAGAGCGACCTGGCGGATGTAGGTGCTCTTGCCGCTCATGTTCGGGCCGGTGATCAAGGCGATCTGGCCGCCGTCGCCCAGCTCCACGTCATTGGGCACGAATTCCGCTCCGAGCATCTCGGCCAGCACCGGGTGCTTGCCCTCGCGGATGACGAGTCGGCCGTCGTCGGTGATCTTGGGTCGAACGAAGTTCCGCTTCGCGGCCACGTGGGCCAGGCACGTCAGGCAATCGCACTGGGCCACCGTGTCCGCAAGTTGCTGCATGCGGGACACGTACGTCGCAGCCTGCTGGCGAAGGTCCTCGAACAGTCGCTGCTCGAGTTCGAGAGCCCGGTCCTCCGCGGTGAGGACTTCGTTCTCGTATTCCTTGAGGCGCTCGGTGATGTACCGCTCGGCGTTCTTGACGGTCTGCTTGCGGATGTAATCGGGCGGGACCTTCTCGGCCGCGGTGTTGTTGATCTCGATGTAGTAGCCGAACACCTTGTTGAAGCCGACCTTGAGGTTCGCGATGCCGGTGCGCTGCGACTCCTGCTTCTGGTACTCGCGGAGCCAGCTCTGGCCGTCGGTGGAGATCGAACGCAGGCGGTCCAGTTCAGCGGAGAATCCGCTGCGAATGAATCCGCCGTCGCGGAGATGGGCCGGGCAATCGGGCTCGACCGCCGATTCGAGCAGGTTCGCAAGCTCGTCCATGCTGTCGCATTGTCCCGCCAAGCGGGCGAGAAGGTCCGTCCGCATCTGGCTCAGCAGCCCGCGCAGTTGCGGCACCTGCCGCAGCGTGCGGGCCAGGGCCAGCAAGTCGCGAGGACTGGCGCGGAACGTGCTGATGCGGGCCGCGATTCGCTCGGTGTCCGCGATCTTGGCCAGCAGATCGCGGACCTGCGTCAGAACCTGGGCGTTCTCCCGCAACTCTTGGATTGCGTCCTGTCGAAGCTCGATGGCGGCCACGTCGCACAAAGGCATGCACAGCCAGTTGCGGAACATCCGCCCGCCCATGCCGGTCTGCGTCTCGTCGAGACAGGTCAGAAGCGAGCCCTTGCGGCTCTCGGCCCGGATCGTCTGGAGGATCTCCAGGCTGCGGAGCGAAACTGGATCGATCTGGAGGAAGTTCTTGCGGCTGATCCGCCGGAGGCTCTGGATGTGTCCCAGCGTGGTCCGCTGCGTCTCGTTCAAGTACTCGATGATGGCCCCGGCGGGCGGAATGAGGTCCTGATCGTTATCGCGGATGCCGAAGCCTTCCAGGCTCGTAGTGCCGAAGTGCTTGAGCAGCCGCTGCTTCGCTTGATAAGGGTCGAAGTACCAGCTCGGCCGCTCGGTGATGATCGCGTGGGTCAGCCGGCCGATGTCGTTCGCGAGCCGCCGGGTCTCCACCTCGAACAACTCGCCCCGGCGATTCGCCAACAGGCACTCCGCGGGCGCGAGCCGCTGCAACTCGCTGAGCAATTCTCTCTCCGGCACCCGCTGGACGAAGAAATGCCCCGTCGAGATATCGACCCAACTGAGCGCGGCGTACCCCTTGGCGTCCAGATCGATCGCGCAGAGAAAGTTGTCTTTCTTATCCTCTAGGAGCATGTCGTCGGTGAGCGTGCCGGGCGTCACGATGCGGACGACGTCGCGTTTGACCACGCCCTTGGCGGTCTTGGGGTCCTCCATCTGCTCGCAGACCGCGACGCGAAAGCCCGCCTGGAGCATTTTCTTGAGGTAGCCGTCGATGGCGTGGTACGGCACGCCGGCCAGCGGCACGGGGCTTTCGCTGTTCTTGTCCCGGCTCGTCAGCGTCAGCCCGAGCACGCGGGAGCAGGTCTTGGCGTCCTCGTAAAACGTCTCGTAGAAATCGCCCATGCGGAAGAACAGAATGCAGTCCGGGTGCTTCTGCTTGAAGTGATGAAACTGCTTCATCGCCGGACTCAAGTTTTCCATGTTCTGGGCCACAGGACGATTATACAGATTTGCCCCTGCTTCGCAACCGCCGCAAGAACCTGCCTATCTCCAATGTCATGCTCTCCCTCAAGCAAAAGCGTTTGACGCGACGACACGGACATACTATACTCGCGACAGTGGAAGGATTGTCGTCACTCGAGGTTACAAATGGACATCGCAAAGATTACACGTGAGATGGCTTCCCTGCCACCCGAGGCGCAGCAACAAATCGTCGATTTCCTGGCTTTTCTCAAAGCCCGGTACCCTTCCGCACCAGCAGCCAAGAAGGGAAAGCGGAGCAAGCTGATTGACGAACCGTTCATTGGCATGTGGCGGGACCGTGAGGATATGCGAGACAGCACGACTTGGGTACAGAACCAGCGACGATGGGAGCAGCGACGGTGAGCATTCTGACCATCGTAGATGCCGACGTTCTGATTGACGTGGCGAGGAATACACCGGAGGCCGTGGGGTGTCTGGCCGATATTCAGGAGCATTCAGTCGCAGCGATCAGCATCATAACGCAGATGGAATTGCTTGTCGGCTGTCGTAACAGAGCGGAGCAGCGTCACGCAGAGCGGTTCTTGGAACGATTTCACGTGCTAAAGTTGACGGAACAGATATCGGATACGGCAATTGTACTATTGCGTCAGTATCGGTTGCGCTATGGCATGGCGATTCCCGATGCGCTCATTGCCGCCACCGCGATCTCCGTGCATCAGCCATTTGTCTCCAAGAATCAGCGAGACTATCGGTTCATCAAAGGACTACAGTTGCTTCCCTATCCGCACCCGAGCACCCCATAGAGGTCTGTGTATGAACCGGACAGACCTGTACGCAATCGATGAGCGTTCATTAGCGGAGATCACCACTGAAGCGATGAAGATCCTGTGCAGAGAGATCGGCGTGGTCGACACGCTACGTTTCGTCAGGCAGTACACGACAGGCTACGGGGATTACACCGCTCAGCGAGAACAACTGTTCGCGGGGACAACCTTGGACAGAATTGTCGAGGAGATCAAAGGGACCAGGAAGCATGGTCACTCTGGGCAGATGAAGAAAGTCCCGCACATGAAGACCACCCGCAGTAAACGCAATCACAGTTCACAGGCTGGGCGGCAGAAGACTATCTGATGGGGGCGTGCAGGAGGTCGGCGATCCACGCGTCGGCCTCGTCCAAAGAGCCCGCTGCAGCCAGCCGTTCAACGAGGACTCGCTGCCGATCTGTGAATGTCACGACGGTGTTCAGAGAGAGACTCGCCACGCTGAAGACCTCGCAGATGGCTCGCATCAAGTCATCGATGCCGATTTCCTGTTTCGCACTGAGGTGTACCACCCGCCGCAGACACGCCGGCAAAGACATCGGATCGAGCCGACGCCCGAGGTCCGCCTTGTTGAGAACGGTGATCAATTTGTGATTCACGAGCCGATCAGCCAGCGATCCGGATAGTTGATCTGCGGGCTGGCTTGCGTCCAGGATCAGGAGAGCCAAGTCGGCACGATTCAGGGCTTCGATGCTCTTCTCCTGAGCGGCGTGATCGATATCGCCGGAGGCTCCGAGCGTCGGGTCCAAGCCCGCGGTGTCGATGAGCGTGACGGCCAGCGGCGGGATTCGAACCTCGGCGGTCACCCAATCGCGGGTGGTTCCCCGAATGTCCGTCACAATCGCCTTTTCCCGACCGGCCAACGCGTTGAGCAGAGTGCTCTTGCCTGTGTTCGGCGGTCCGATCAAGACGATAGTGCAGCCAGAGAGGATCAGTCGGGCCTTGTCGCTATCGCGGAGAATCTGCTTCGCCTGAGCAGCGATCTGTTCGAGGGGTGTGGAGTCGAGTTCGGCCTGCCATTGCCGGGCCCTCGCGGAAAGGCCGCCTTTCACCTGATTGGCGATGAGGGTGGCGCCTTCGACGGTCTTGACCGTCGTGAGAGCGAGCTTCGCCTCAGCCGCGATGGAATCGCCGACCTCCCGGGCAATCAATTGCTCCGGCCGCACGGGCTGAACGCCGCGACGTTGGAGCAGACTCATGATCCGGTCCACGATCAAGGGATTGCCGTGACAATGGATGGCGAAAGCGTCGGGGCCCTCACAGCCTACGGTGACCTGGTCGATCGTCTGCTGCTCTTCGACGATGTCGCCCAGCAGTATCCGGCCGACGCCGAACTCGCAAGGGCCGCCTCCCGGACGATGGAAAATGCCTTGTAGAACAGCCTCTGCCGAACTGCCGGCGAGTTGAATGGTGGCGATGGCCCCCGCGCCCGGACCGGTCATCACTGCCGCAATGGGAGCCATGATTACGCCAGCTCGCTCTTTTCCTCGATGAACTTCATGTACGCCAGGACGATGCCTTTGACCACCAGATGCGGGACGTAATTGTCGACGAAGGGGACGTCGTCCTTGATCATCTCGGCGGCCGAACCGGTGATGATCGTCTGCGGCCAGCGGCCGATCTGCTCGGCGTAGCGGCGGATGATCTCCTCCATCCCTCCGATGATCGAGTAATACAGGCCGCAGTTGATCGCGTCGGCGGTGTTCCTGCCGAACGGCGCGTCCGGCCGATGAACCGTGACCTTCGGCAGTTGGGCGGTGTTGTCCTTCAAGGCCTGGGCGCTGATCTCAAAACCCGGACAAATGACTCCGCCCTGGAAGACGCCGTGCTCGTCGACCAGATCGATCGTCACGGCGGTGCCGAAGTCGGCCACGACGACCGCGTCTTCAACCACGTCGAACGCCGCCGCGGCCGCGACGATGCGGTCCGTGCCCACCTTGCTCGGCTCATCCAGAAACGTGGCGATCGGCAGCGGGATGTCCTCCCCGATCACACGGATGTTCTCGGCGAGGTCTTCGTCGGCAATCTTGCGGACCATGTCGGTCCAGGCGGGCTTGACGCTGCTGGCGACGATGATGCCGTCGCGTTTTCGCTCTTTGGAACTCTCAAGGACGGGGGTCTTCGCCCAGGCGTCAGCCAGACACTGGCGGACCTCCGCCTCCGATCGCCCGGAGATCGAGCGAATGAAGTCCTCTTTCCCGTCGAGAAAGAGGCCGACGCAGATGTTCGTATTCCCGATGTCTATCGCAATGATGTTCATAAGCACTCACTGATCCATGGCCTGTGTCGCACACGGCGATGGATCCTCAGATATTGACGCCAACCCAATCTGTGCCTTCTACGTGTGCTCCGGCATCCGTGTGCAGCATCCGATCCGCCGGCGATCCTTGTATCCCATTTCCCGCCTGGTGTCAACTCGCGGATCTTGCAGGGGTGCATGACCGTAGTTGCGCGCCCCCCCAGCGGCCAGCGGGGCTCTCAAGCTCAGACGGTTGCTCAAAACGGAGAAAGAAAGGGACGGACAAATCCGGATTCCGGCCTTCGGCCGGGCATTTTGCGCTTTGGGCCAATAGCATGAACCCCAAAGAGGCCGGGGGACCTCGATCGGTGTGCAAGACGATGCGC
>JBDKUU010000125.1:0-3732 GCA_039679525.1 Phycisphaerales bacterium
GCCCGGTCGCCCGACGACAGCATCGCCCCCACCGCCACCAGAACCGCGCACATCCTGCGTCCCATGACATGTCTCCCTATGCAAAGTGAATGAAATGGCCCCCGGAGACCAGCCGAGTTGCCCACGGACCTCCCAAAAAACCGAAGTACACGATAGACCTCGCGTCCCCCGGCGTCAATGGACAACCACCGAGCCAAATACGCGCAGATATACGACTGTCCCTGACCCGCGTCGTCCAATCGCCGGCAGCGCAATCGAAGGGGTGTGACTAATTCTTCTGGCACAGGGCGGTCTCTTTGAATGGACAGAGGAAGGAACGGACCGATTCGGAATCCGCCGCTGCCCGGCGGAAGTCTACCGCATTGGAGCCACCAGCAGTAGGGGCGCGGGGGTCCCCAACGCGAAACATCGTGTTGGGGACCCCTTCGCGCGCCCTCAGGAGAACATCTCGCTCCCATACCATGCTGGTGGCTCCAATGCGGTAAACTTCGCGGGCAGGTCCGCTTCGGACCTGCAGTCAGCCTCGTCGAAGTCCTCTATCCAAGACGTACGTGACAAATCCCCTCGTCCGTGCTATACTTGATTTGTGTCCCGGGCGACTGCCGGGCAGCGAGGAAAGGGAGATCCATGCCAAGACAAGCCATGCTGATCCTGGTCACAGCGGCCGTGCTGACCCTTTGTTCACTTGAGAGGGCGCCGGCCTCCACGCGAATCCTCTACGTGGATGACGACGCCGTCGGAGCCGACGATGGCTCCTCCTGGGCCGACGCCTTTCGCTACCTCCAGGACGTCCTGGCCGTCACTCGAAAGGCGGAAAGCCCCGTGGAGATCCGAATCGCCCGGGGACTCTATCGGCCGGACCAATCCCGTGCGGAAATCCCCTCCTCACGCGTCGCGTCGAGACCCGCCCCCGTCGGGCGCAGGCAGTTCGCATACACGGTATCGCGTCTACGTCGATGGGGCTCTCTATGGCACGTTCGACAGGTCGGCCTTGGACCGCCTGCCTGATGTCTCCGACGGCTTCACTCGCGAATGGCCCGAAGTCGTTCGGATCGGCCAGCCGCTGTTGGGCTATGCGGGCTACCCACTGACGCCCGTTCGCATGACCTTCCGCGAATTAGCGACTTTCTTCGACGGTGATCCCTCCTGGTCGATTCTGACGCTTTATCCCCCCGAGGACCGCGACCTCGACATCCTGGCCTTCACCACAGCCGCCGGCGACGTTGTCGAAGCCTTCGGCCGAGGCTACGCCCCCATCCTCTATGGCGGTACTTGGATGACGCGCACGCCGAATTATCGTTGGTACCGCTGAGCCCATCTGTGACGATCGAGCGTCGCGTGGCATGCGACCTGCGGGCATGCCCATGCCTGGGGACAGAGTCCGCAGACATGGGCCCTACGGCAGGTTGGTTTTGCTGATTCTCCGCCGTAGCCGCTCGTGGTCCACGGTCCAGCCGATCAGCAGCAACCCTGTGACAATGCAGGACGTTCCCAGCGTGTAGTGGAATGCACGCTGATAGTGGATGCGCTGGTGCAGCACGCGTTCGGCCAACGCATGGAGGGTTTCGTGTCGGCGCTTGACGTCCCCATAGGGATCGTACCGCATCCCCTTCAGAAGGATGGTTTGTTTCCCTGCGACAATCTGGGTCGCCCCCACGGCTGTGAGCACCAGCAGGATCACTCCGCAGAGCAGGGCCAAAATCGCAACGCCGATCAGAATTCGGGAATCCCTCGTCATTCTTCCATCCAATAGATTCTGCTGTTCCATTCTGCAACCTCATTCCGAAAGCAGAAGGGACACTCGTCACCGTCATCATTCTATCACGTCCACGACAAGACAGAACCCCTATTTGGAGGCTATTGCCATGACTGAAACGATTCAAACACCCCAAGATTCCCCGACGATCTGCGATCCGGCCGAAGCGGTCCAGGCGTACGAGTCTCTGCGTCACCGCCGGCCGCGGACGCGCCAGGAATTGAAGGCCTACGTCAAGACCTTCCTCGACATCGACGTCCCCGACGTGCGGCTCTGTCCCGACCACAGCAGCCCGATGGACTACCTGTGGAACAGCTTTGCCATTGATGATCGATTATTGATTAAGGATGATTTGTCGACGCAGCCTGGGCCCGAGACGCCGTCGAACAGTCCGCCCTCCTCGCCCAATAATCCATCATCCATAATCCATCATCAATGTTCTGACAGCATCGTCTGGGCCAACCGCGCGGGCGGCAAGACCGAGCTGGCCGCGATCGCGACGTTGCTCGACGCTTTCTTTAAGCCCCACTGTCACATCCGCATCCTCGGCGGCTCCGGCGAACAGTCCTCCCGCTTGTACGACTACCTCGTCGACTTCATCCGCCGCGGATTCGAGGACTCGCTGGACGGCCCCATTCTCAAGGGCAAGTGCCGCTTTGCCAATGGCTCCTCCGTCGAGGTCCTCACGCAATCGTCCACCAGCGTCCGCGGCACGCACGTCCAGAAGCTCCGCTGCGACGAGGTCGAACTCTTCGACGAGGACGTCTTCGCAGCCGCCAAGTTCACCACGCTCAGCACCGACGTCTGCGTCGGCTCGATGGAGCTGATCAGCACGATGCACCGCCCCTATGGAATCATGCAGCGCGAGGTCGCGGCGGCCAAGGAGCTGGGCGTCCCGGTCTTCAAGTGGTGCCTGTGGGAGACGATCCAAAAGTGCGTCGGCCGGGACTGTTCGCGGTGCCCTCTCTGGGGCGACTGCGGTGGCCGGGCCAAGCACGCCGGGGGCTACCTGCGGATCGACGACTGCATCTCGCAGATGCGCCGCAGCAGCCGCTCGGCCTGGGAATCCGAGATGCTCTGCGTCCGCCCCTCGTCGGAGAACGTCGTGTTCGGCGAGTTCGACCCGGCCATTCACGTCCGACCCGTCGACTACGACCCGAACCTGCCGCTCTATCGCACGCTCGATTTCGGATTCGTGAACCCGTTCGTGTGCCTGTGGGTCCAGGTCGACAACGAAGGCACGGTCCGTGTGATCGACGAGTACATTCGCAGTCGCTCGACGATCGACGTGCACGCGAAAGAGATGAAGGCCCGCACGCCGTGCAGCGAGGAACAGGTCGCGGCCACCTACTGCGACCCGGCCGGCTCGGGCTCCAACGACGTCACCGGCACCAGTAGCGTCCGCGAATTGCGGGGCCTGGGCATCCCGGTGAAGTTCCGCCGCAGCACGATCCTCGAAGGCATCGAGCTGATCCGCCGATCGGTGCGGGCGGGCGACGGCTCGACCTCGCTGGCGATCTCGCCCCGCTGCCCGCGTCTGATCGAGGCGATGGAGTGTTACCATTACCCGGACAACGTCCGCGCGGCATCGGGCGAGCTGCCCTTCAAGGACGGCGTCTACGACCACCCGATCGACGCCCTCCGCTACTTTTTCATCCACGCCAGGCGACCGACGCAATCCGCCAGCCGGCGGTACTGAAAGACGGTGACTCGTCACCCGTGGCTCGTGCCAAGATGCGTCGACTCTTCATCCGTCCGATGAGCTTCTGCCGAGCGACGTC
Organism: Phycisphaerales bacterium; assembly: GCA_039679525.1. Taxonomy (GTDB): domain Bacteria; phylum Planctomycetota; class Phycisphaerae; order Sedimentisphaerales; family Anaerobacaceae; genus PLanc-01. The sequence continues at coordinate 3,538 of JBDKUU010000125.1, forward strand.
GATGACAGGCAGGGTGGGGCTTGCCCCACCGACGGTCTTCATTCCTCTGATTCTCGTCTTGCGGATGTAGAGAACGACAGGATTGGTGGGGCAAGCCCCACCCTACAACCGCGCCCTGCGCGGCCTCTCTGACCTGGCGAGCAGGATGGCGTGGTGTGCCACCGGGTGGCGGGTGACAATAGAAAGGGCTGCGAG
>JBDKUU010000126.1:0-3157 GCA_039679525.1 Phycisphaerales bacterium
GAGCAGAAGTGAGATCTCAAGTTCCGGAAAACGGACAACAGGCATAGTCTCTTTTTGAGGACGAATGGACATGGAGATGAAGAAACAATCGCAGGATGGGAAGCTGTCCCGTCGTGATTTCGTTGGCGCGGCCGCTGCGGTCGCCGCGTTCACCATTGTGCCCCGGCACGTTCTTGGCGGCCAGGGCAATACGGCCCCGAGCGCGAAAGTCAACGTCGCGGCCATCGGGGCCGGCGGCATGGGCGGGGGCAACACGAACGCCTGCGCCGACGCCGGGGCGAACATCGTGGCCTTGTGCGATGTGGATTTCGAGAGGGCGGCCGGGCAGTTCAAGAAATACCCGAACGCCAAGCAGTACAAAGATTTCCGCAAGATGCTTGACGAGCAGAAGGACATCGACGCCGTGATCGTGGCGACGCCCGACCACATGCACGCGATTGCCTCCATCGCGGCGATGCGTCGCGGCAAACACGTCTATTGCCAGAAGCCGCTGACGCGTCTGGTGTCCGAGGCTCGCGCGATGACCGAGGCCGCCCGCAAGTTCAAGGTCGTCACCCAGATGGGCAATCAGGGCCACTCGGGCGACGGCGTTCGCGACATCTGCGAGTGGATCTGGGCCGGCGTGATCGGCGAGGTGAAAGAGGTCCACGCCTGGACGAACCGGCCGGTGTGGGCGCAGGGCATCGATCGGCCGAAAGAGGTCCATGAGGTCCCCAGCACGCTCGACTGGAACCTGTGGCTGGGACCCGCCCCGGAGCGTCCGTTCAACAAGTGCTACCTGCCGTTCAGTTGGCGCGGCTGGTGGGACTTCGGCGGCGGCGCCCTGGCCGACATGGCCTGCCACGTTCTGGACCCGGTGTTCTGGGCGCTCAAGCTCAAGTACCCGGTCAGCGTCGAGGCGAGCTGCACCGCGGTCAACAATGAGACGTTCCCGCTGGCTTCCATGGTTCACTATGAGTACCCGGCCCGCGAGAACATGCCGGCCGTCAAGGTCCACTGGTATGACGGCGGCCTCAAGCCCCAGCGTCCGGACCTGCTGGAGATCGGCCGGCCGATCGATCAGGAGTCCAGCAACGTGCTGTTCATTGGGAGCAAGGGCGTCCTGCGCTGCGGCGAGTACGGCGGCGGCCCGCAATTGCTGCCTTACGAGCGGCACAAGGAGTTCATGAAGAACAGGCCCCCGCAGACCCTCAAGCGGATCAAGACCAGCCACGAAGGCAACTGGCTGGAGGCCATCCAGACCGGCGGCCAGGCCACGTCGAATTTCGACTACGCCGGGCCCTTCACCGAGATGGTCACGATGGGCAACCTCGCCATCCGGCCCGAGAACGTCGGTAAGAAGCTCCTCTGGGACGGCGAGAACATGAAGGTCACCAACGAGGAAAAGGCCAACGACTTCGTGAAGACCCACTATCGCGAAGGTTGGTCGCTGGACATGTAAGGAATGGTTTCGATGCCGAAGCGCCATGCCCGCGTGTGCAAGGGCATGGCGCCCGGCTTCGTTCAGACGACAAGTCGCATTTGAGAGGCAGGTAGACCATGACCATAAGGAAAACGAACGACTCGAGCCTGTCGCGGCGGGAGTTCGTCGGCGCGGCGGCGGCCGTGGCGGCGTTCACGATCGTGCCCCGCAGCGTCCTGGGCGGCGCGGGCAATACGGCCCCCAGCGAGAAGCTCAACATCGCCGGCGTCGGCGTCGGCGGGATGGGCCAGAACAATATCGCCAAGTGCGCCGATGCGGGCGAGAACATCGTCGCTCTGTGCGATGTGGACGCCAAGTACGCGGCCCCCGTGTTCAAGAGATATCCGAATGCCAAGGTGTGGACCGACTTCCGCAAGATGCTCGACGAGCAGAAGGACATCGACGCGGTGGTCGTCGCCACGCCGGACCATCTGCATGCGGTCGTCGCGATGGCCGCCATGCAGCGCGGCAAGCACGTCTACGTTCAGAAGCCGCTGACGCGCAGTGTGTGGGAAGCCCGCATGCTGACCGAGGCCGCCCGCAAATACAAGGTCCAGACCCAGATGGGCAACCAGGGTCATTCCAGCGAGGAACTGCGGCTGGTCTCCGAATGGATCCAGGACGGCGCGATCGGCAATGTGACCGAGGTTCACTGCTGGACGAATCGCCCGGTGTGGCCGCAGGGGATCGACCGGCCTCAGGACACGCCGCCCGTGCCGGAAGGCCTGGACTGGGATCTGTGGATCGGGCCGTCACCGATGCGGCCGTACAACCCGATCTATCTGCCGTTCAACTGGCGCGCCTGGATCGATTTCGGCGCCGGCGCCCTGGGCGACATGGGCTGCCACGTGATGGACGCCGCGTTCTCGGCGCTCAAGCTCAAGTACCCGGTGAGCGTGCAGGCCAGTCACTCCTGGGAAGTCAAGCAGATGTGGACGCGGTTCGACAACAAAGAGACGTACCCGTCGGCCGAGACCGTCCACTATCAGTTCCCGGCTCGCGGGGACATGGCCCCGGTGAAGCTCCACTGGTACGACGGCGGCATTCTGCCGGCCCGTCCGGACGATCTGGAGCCCGAGCGGAGCATGCCGGAAAGCGGCACGATCTTCGTCGGCGACAAGGGCAAGCTCATCTGCGACACGTACTGCGAGAATCCTCGCATCTTCCCCGAGGCCAAGATGAAGGCCTACAAACGCCCGGCTAAGACCCTGCGTCGAGTCAAGGGCGGCGTGGACGGCCACGAGCAGGACTGGATCAACGCCTGCAAGGGCGGACCGGCCGCCAGCTCGAATTTCGATTACTCGGGCCCATTCACCGAGACCGTCGTCATGGGCAACCTGGCGGTTCTGAATCCGGACCAGGTCCTGCTCTGGGACGGCGAGAACATGAAGATGACCAACAACGAGAAGGCCAACGCCTTCGTGAAGCCGCAATTCCGCGATGGCTGGTCGATGTAAGAAGCATTAACGTTAAGAAGTTAAGGAGCCAAGCTCATGGCAAACATCTCACGTCGTCAATTCCTCAGGGGCGTCGCTGCCGCAGGTGCTGCGGGCGTCGCGTTCCCGAACATCATCCGGGCCCAGGGGCTCAATGAAAAGCTCCAGGTCGGATTCATCGCGGTGGGCGGCCGGGCGGGAGCCCACACCGAAGCCTCCTACAAGGCCGGTCTCCAGTGCGTCGCGTTCGCCGAGGTCG
>JBDKUU010000127.1:0-17440 GCA_039679525.1 Phycisphaerales bacterium
CGCCGGAGCCGCAGCAGGGGTCGTAGACGCTCTGGCCGGGCTGCGGGTCGAGGATGCGGGCCATGAGTCGCGCCGCCTCCGGGGGCGTGAAGAACTCGCCCGCGCTGGAGCCCTGGCCCTCGGCAAACTTGCGGAGCAGGTATTCATAGGCCTGGCCGAAGAGGTCCGGGTCCACGTCCTGGAGTCCCAGGCGGTGCTTGTTGAGGATGGCAACGAGCGAGGTCAGGCGGTCGTCGTCCAGGATTCGCTGGCCGGAGGTGGTGGCGTTGAAGTCGGTGACGTCGATCACGCCGGAGAGCCGGGGGTTCTCGCGAGCCACGGCCCGCACGGCGTCGGTGAGGTACTCGCCCAAACCCGTCGTCCTGCGCGCGATTTCGGGCCAGCGGGCCTTCTTCGGGATGAAGAAGCGGACGAGCTTGTGGTCCTGCTCGACCAGCTTGAGGGCCTTCGCTTCGTCGCCGAAATCGGCTGCCAGACGCGCAATCTCGTCATCGAAGACGTCGGAGAGGCGTTTGAGGAAGATCAGCGGGAGGATGTAATCCTTGAACTTGGGAGCATCGACCGGCCCGCGAATCACGCAGGCGGCCTCCCACAGCCAGGATTCCAATGTAGAAAGATCAAGGCTCATGCAAAACCCTTCGAGTACAGCGCAGCCGTCGCCCCATTCGGTCCTCACCAACCGACGCTCAGAGCGGCAAGTGGTTCATGGTACCGCCGGCGTCACGAGCGGGCAAGAAAAGACTGATCTGCGTCTGAGGACTGGGGGCTAGGGCAAGTCACGGGCCTCTGGCGGCGACGGACTTTCCTGGTAAAGGTACGGCCCTGCCCGGCCGATGAAATCCCATGGGGGCTCAGGTCTTTGCGCCCTCAGGTGTCGGGAGCGGTTCGCTTACTGCCAGGAGAGAGGTTCGCCATGAAGCAAGAGTGCCAGACGCAGCCGAGTTTCAATCCGAACTACCACTTCCCTGTCGGAGCCACGATCAACTTCGCGGACCGGATTGTCATCGGAAGCTGCTACAGCTTCGAGCCGGGCGAAGAGCTGCGATGCCGGCAGTGCGGCGGCACGCACACCGAACGAGTCTCGCCGCCGGGAGGCCCGATCCGCTGCGCGGACGGCTCGGTCGCTCACGATGCGGCCGTCACCAAGTGCCTGGACTGCGGATGGGCGTACATCTGGCGGATCTGCCTCGACTGAGGACTCGCGGCGTGGCCCTGCTCAACCTTCACAAGCCGGAAGAGGCCGAGAAGGCCTTCCGCCGGGCGATCCAGATCGACAGCGGCTTCTGGCAATCCTGGCGCAACCGCAGAGGACGCGCAAAATGAAGCCAGCCGGATCGCATCAGTCCTTGAGGCGGCCTATTCCCCTCGCCGGAAGAAGTACCTGTCGTCGGCTCGTTCAATGAGCGCAACACGCATTCGGACGGCATAATTGCTCACTCGAAATGAAATGGTCGGCCGTGCGGAATCCCGCGTAGACGAAGCGGGTGAACCGGAGAACCGATGTGAGCGTGCTGCTGTTTACGATGCTCGTATGGCTGGGCGGACTGTCCGCGGGCTTGCTCGGGGCTTTGACCGGGCTCGGCGGCGGCGTGGTCATCGTCCCGCTTCTGACGCTCGTCTTCGGCGTGGACATCCACTACGCGCTGGGCGCGTCGCTGGTCTCCGTCATCGCCACGTCGTCCGGGGCCGCGTCTGCGTACGTCAGGGAAGGCTACAGCAATATCCGCATCGGCATGTTCCTGGAGATTGCGACCACGATGGGCGCGATCGTCGGCGCGTCGCTGACCACGATTCTGCCTCCCGGCACAATCGCGGTGATCTTCGGGTGCGTTCTGCTCCTCTCCGCCTATCTGAGCTCGCAGCGGCCGCAGGACAGGGAGGACTGCGTTCCCGATCGTCTGACGGCCCGCCTGCGGATGGAGAGCACGTATCCCACGGCCGAAGGCGACAAGCCCTATCACGTCCGCAACGCCCCGGGCGGGTTCGGCCTGATGCTGATCGCGGGACTGCTCTCCGGATTGTTGGGCATCGGGTCCGGGGCGCTCAAGGTCCTGGCGATGGACATGATCATGTGTCTGCCCTTCAAAGTCTCCACGACCACGAGCAACTTCATGATCGGCGTCACGGCGGCGGCCAGCGCGGGCATCTACCTGGGCAACGGGTACATCCAGCCCGCCCTGGCCATGCCGGTGGTGCTTGGGGTTCTGCCCGGCTCACTGATCGGCTCGCGAATTCTGGGAGGGGCGTCGGTGCGGTCTCTGCGGCTGATCTTCACTCTGACCATTCTCGGCCTGGGGATCGAGATGATCTACAACGGCCTCACGGGAGGGTTCAAATGATAGAAGGCCGGCAAAAGAGAATGGACAAGAGACTGGAGGCGATCATCGGATACACTCTCCGCGCCGGCGTGGTCACCGCGGCGGCGGTCGTACTGATCGGAGGAATCCTCTATCTCGCTCGAAACAGCGGCGCGTCGCCGGACTACCACACGTTTCATCCGGCGTCGAAACAAACCGACGCCCTCTCGGGCATCGTCCAGAACGTTCGCGAGTTGAACAGCTTGGGAATCATCCAGGTGGGCCTGCTCGTGCTGATCGCGACGCCGATCGCGCGAGTCATCCTGTCCGTCGTGGCTTTTGCCTTGGAGCGGGACCTCCTGTACGTGGCGGCGACCCTGATCGTCCTGGGCTTTCTCCTGTACAGCCTTCTCGTGAAGGGACTGTGACTGCCGGCATCAGTCACAAAACAGTGGAACGAGAGTGAGCAGATGACGCATCTCCCTGAGCTTCGCCCGACCACGCGACGGCTGATCCTGGCTCGCGGAGGAGATAGATCCCCGCAACCGGGGCCACGTCTACAGTCTCAACGCCGCCGTCGGGTTTCTGGGCATGGGACTGGGGGCGTTCATCGCGATGCTTCCATCCTTTCTGCACGCGGCCGTCGGGCACGTCCTCGCATATCGACTGCTGTTTCTCCTGGTGATAATTCCCAGCGCGATCAATCTCGTCCTGTTCTACCGTGCGAAGGAGACCTACAGAGGGTCGGGAGCCGGAACGGACCTTCCGCCGGAGGAACAGGCACGGGACGCCCGCGTTCGGAGACAGGAGAACAAGGCGCTACTGCAATTGATGTTCGTGAACGCGTTCAACGGATTGGCCATCGGACTGACCGGGCCGCTCATTTCGTACTGGTTCGCCCTGAAGTTCCACGTGGGGCCTTCCTATATCGCGCCCGTCATCGCGGCTTCTTTTCTGCTCACGGCGAAATTGTCTTATCTGACCGGGCGAGTCTCGCTTCGCATGGGCATCGTGAGGCCGGTGGTCATTGGACGGCTGGTGGGCCTGATTCTCTATGCGATCCTGCCGTTGATTCCTGTGTACTGGCTGGCCTCGCTGATCTACCTGTTGCGAACGGTCTTCACCCGGGGTCCCGCGGGAGCGCAGCAGGCCCTGGCCATCAGCATCGTGCGAGAACATCGCCGCGGATTGGCGTCGAGCCTCAACGTCGTATCCTTTCTCGTCCCTCGTTCGATTGGGCCGGGCTTCTCAGGTCGTCTCCTGGACCTCGGCATGTTCGGTCTGCCCTTCTATCTCGCCGCCGGCCTGCAGAGCGTTTACCTGATCGGATACGCTCGCTTCTTCCGCGAGTATGGACCGCCGGAGAACCGGGAGGAAGCTCAGCCGTAATCCTGAACAAAACCGCTGTCGGCGGCCGCGAAGTCGGAACTCATCAAATCCCTGACTCCGCGCCCCCGATTGTCCGCGCGTCCGGGCTACGCCTTCACGTCGTTTCTGCGGAGCCAGGGGAGCCTGTCCGTGACGGTCGCCGTGACTCTCCTGCGAGGGATCCTGTCGCCCTTGGGCCACGGAACGTGGACGGCAATCCTGGCCGCGGTCCTGTTTCGTGAGAGCCGGGACGGACGGTTCCGTTTCAACGCCGGCGTGCGGGGCGCGTTTCTGACAGTGATCGTGCTGCACGGACTGTGGGACGCGCTGCCCGGCATCGTGTCGACCTTCGTTCAAGCCGACTTCGACATCTTCATCGCGCAGATGACCGTCGGCGCGATCGGTTTGCTCATCCTGTGGCGACGATGGCGCGAGGCGGTGCAGTTGCAGGATCACCAGTTCGAGATGGCGTCGGTACCCTGACGAAAGGGATTCTCCACAAGACAGCCGGGATACGCAGGGTCATGGGAGAACACACCAACGGCTGGGCGTGTCATGGGCGCTGCCTGGGCTTTGAGCTGTCTCCGGCATCGAGAATCGTTGGCGAGTAATGACTGTCGCCGTCTCACGGCACCGGGTACTCTTCTGGCGTACGATCGTCCTGGTCTGTCCGCCAGGCCCTCCGCAGCTTCCACGGATCGTCCTTCGACGGCCGGGTGAATTCGTAGCGATAGGTGGACGAATCGCCTTTCTTTTTCGCCCCGAGCGTCATCGTATCGGGGTTTCGGTGGAGGCGGGCCATGGCCCTGGTCATCGCGGGGTCTTCTTTCGACCAGCCGGGGAGCTGGCCGCGTTTGATCATCTTCCTGGCGACGTTGAAAGCCGACCGCCCGGCGGCCATGGTCTCGGCGTTCCACTCCTTGTTGACCAGGGGGCCGCTGCGGGTCTTCTTGAGGTACATCGTGCCGTGCGGGAAATCGAACGTGACAAGGTGCCTGGCCAGAAACCACAGCCCCAGCGAGTTCTCGCCGCCGTCCGATTCCTTCGTGTTCCGCCCATTTCCGATCATGAGCTTCTTGTATCGTTCGCCGCTCCACGTGCACTCGGCCAGATAGGCGGCCTTGGGCTCGTTGGCGTCGTTCGTTTCGCGCTCCGCCCGCAGCGTATGGGCCTGGATCTCCCGGCGCAGGACCGCCGGCTCCAGGGCGCCGTCGGCGCCGTAGCCGGTGTCGACCAGCACGTCGATCTGGTCGTCCCCGACGAGATGACTGTGATGAATATAGGGGCGAACCCATTCGTCGGTTGTGTTGCCCTGACTGGAGAAGGTCAGCGAATACGCCCTGCCCAGCGTCCCGGCCTCGATGTGGTTCGGATCCAGGAAGCGCATCTTGCGGATCGAGAAGTCGAACTGGATGCAGTAGTGTCGCATGCAGTCCATGCCGAGGATTCCCAGGACGGGCAGGCCTTCATCGGAGAAGGACTTCTGGATGAGATCCGAGGTGACCACGGTAGCACCAGTTGCCAGGGCCAGTTCCCCGAGGTAGAGCCTGGGGGCCGCGTAGACGCTGCCGTCGTGCAGGACGCCGAAATTGTTGAGCGTGGCCGTGCCGAGGCATTGGCCCAGCTTCGGCTCCAGGGACTTGTCCAGGACCGTCATGGGCGAGCCGGTATCCACGACAAAAGGCAGTTCCTGGCCGTCGTCGAGCCGAACGGTGATGACCGCCGGGCCTCCGCAGCCGACGTCTTCATTCATTGCCGCATCGGCGAGCGATTGGGCAATGGGAACGACGACGGCCGGCCCCTGCGTCGTCGCGCAGGAGGACAACAACAACACACTCGCGAACAAGCCAATGGTGCAAAGCGATCGCATGATTCTCACGGCGGCGAACCTCACGATAGACGCTGCTTCTGTTACGTCAGTCTCCATACCTCTGAAACCATAACACAAGAGGCCGGGGCTTGTCACGCGCATCTCAGTTTCCCTGTGGGGGCGTGTCTGCGCAAGTTTTCGGGCATACGGAGTCTGTGCGACCGATGAGCGTAGAAACCAGGACGGCGGGCTCGGTTCGTAGTGACGCCGTAAGGCGTTATCTTCAGGACTCTTGTGCCGTGCAAGACGCCAAGAAGAGAGGATATGCCCTGACGGGCACACTACAAACAGGTCGCCCTCGATTCTACGCGTGCCGGGATTCCTTCACAGACACGTGGGGGCGACGCATCGACGCATGCGTCGCCCCCACGCAAAAAACAACGTCTCACGGCGTCAGTACGAACGCGGCGGTTTATGGTTAACATCGGGAGAGTATTGCGGTATGTTGTATGCGCGTGCACTGGCTGCTCCAACGAGTGGCACGGATGCAGAACGGAGTTCACGGTCGCGACGTTGATGGGAGATCGATATGCGAAAGACGATGCTGTTGTCCGTGGTGCTCGGGATCGGGCTGGGAGTCTCGCATCGGGCGGCGGGCCGCTCCGACGACGAGGTGGTCGTCGAGAAGGCGCCTGTCAAGCTGGAGTCGCCGGCACAATGGCCCGTGCTGAAAGAGTACGACCAGGATCATCTGGCTCGGATCGCGTTGCCGCTCGGCGGGATCGGGACGGGCACCGTGTCGCTCGGCGGCCGGGGCGATCTGCGCGACTGGGAGATCATGAACCGGCCGGCCAAGGGCTTTGTCCCCATGAGAGGCTCGACGGGCCCGTTCTTCGCGATCTTCGTCAAGAGCCCGAAGGGTCAGGCCCAGGCGCGAGCGTTGGAAGGTCCCATCGATCTGTCTCAGTACGAGGACGCCAGCGGCAGCGCGGCCGTCAATCACGGCCTGCCGCGATTCCGGCAATGCACGTTCTCCGCGGCGTATCCGCTCGGGCAAGTCATGCTCTCCGACGCGGACGTGCCCGTCGACGTGACATTGCAGGCGTTCAATCCGCTGACGCCCGCGGACGCCAACACCAGCGGCATTCCCGTCGCCATTCTGCGGTACGTGGTCCAGAACAAGACCAGCAAGCCGCTCCAGGTTTCGCTCTGCGGCGTGCTGCCCAACTTCATCGGCAATGACGGCTCGGGCCAGGCCAAGGACTGGGAAGGCGACCTGTTCGCCGCCGACGGCAGAGGCAACCGCAACGAATACCGCGAGGCCAAGGCCATCCGCGGCATGTTCCTGTCTTCGCAGGGGGTCGCGCCGCGGGCCCCGCACTGGGGCACGATCGCGTTGACGACTCCCACCAAGGGCGAGATCACCCACCGAATCTCCTGGATTCCCGGCGGATGGGGCAGCTCGAGCCTGGACTTCTGGGACGATTTCAGCGCCGACGGCAAGCTCGACGAGCGCGAGGCGGTCAAGGAAGACATGCCGATGGCGTCGCTGGCGATCAGCGTCGAAGTCCCGGCGAAACAGGCCGTGCCGGTGGTGTTCCTGCTGACGTGGCACTTCCCCAACCGCATCACCTGGACGCCCAAGAACAACGCCCAGGACCGCATCGGCAATTACTACGCGACACAATACAAGGACGCGTGGGACGTCGCCGAGAAGGTCGCGTCCGAAATGGGCGCACTCGAAGACAAGACGCTGCGGTTCGTCCGGGCGTTCTGCGAGAGCGATCTGCCGGACGTGGTCAAGGAGGCTGCCCTGTTCAACGTCAGCACGCTGCGGTCGCAGACCTGCTTCCGCACCGAGGACGGGCTGTTCTACGGCTTCGAAGGCTGCGGCAACCGCGGCGGCTGCTGTCACGGCTCGTGCACCCACGTGTGGAACTATGAGCACGCGACCGCGCTATTGTTCGGCAGTCTCGCACGAATGATGCGGGAGATCGAATTCGGCAAGGCCACGAACGACGAGGGCATGATGAGCTTCCGCGTGAACCTGCCGCTGGAGCGGGCCCAGGAGTTCGGCAAGGCCGCCGCCGACGGGCAGATGGGCTGCATCATGAAAATGTACCGCGACTGGCAGCTCTCCGGCGACGACGAAATGCTCAAGGCGCTCTGGCCGCACGTGAAGAAGGCGGTCGAGTTCTGCTGGATTCCCGGCGGCTGGGACGCGGACAAGGACGGCGTCATGGAAGGCTGCCAGCACAATACGATGGACGTCGAGTACTACGGCCCGAACCCGCAGATGGGCATCTGGTACCTGGGCGCGTTGCGGGCCGCCGAGGAGATGGCCAAACACGTCGGGGACGCGGAATTCGCCGCGACCTGTCACGACCTGTTCGAGAAAGGCAGCAAGTGGGTCGACGCGAACCTCTTCAACGGCCAGTACTACGAGCATCAGATCCAGCCGCCGAAGGATGAATCGCAGATCGCCGCTCCGCTGCTGGTGGGCATGGGGGCCAAGGACCCGACCAAGCCGGACTATCAGCTCGGCAAAGGCTGCCTCGTAGATCAGCTCGTCGGACAGTACACCGCCCACGTCTGCGGCCTGGGCTATCTCGTAGACCGCGACCACGTCCGCACGACGCTCCGCAACATCATGAAGTACAACTACCGTCCGAACCTCTACGGCCACTTCAACTGCATGCGGAGCTTCGCCCTGGGCGACGAGGCCGTCCTGCTGATGGCCGACTACCCCAAGGAGCGGCCGAACAACCCGTTCCCCTACTTCTCGGAGGTCATGACGGGCTTCGAGTACGCCGCCGCGGTCGGAATGCTGTACGAGGGCCAGACGAAGGAAGGGCTCACGTGCATTCGGAACATCCGCAACCGTTACGATGGGCGGAAACGCAGCCCCTTTGACGAGGCCGAGTGCGGACACCACTACGCCCGGGCGATGGCCAGTTGGGCCGCGGTCCTGGCTTTGACCGGATTCCACTACTCCGGCGTGGACAAGTCGATGGCCCTGGCTCCGAACGAAGGCACGTACTTCTGGTCGAACGGCTACGCCTGGGGCACGTGCACGATGAAGCGATCGGGCAAAAAGATGGACGTCGCGCTGTCGGTGCTTTCCGGCGACCTGACGATCACGAAGTTCGACCTGACAGGCCACGGCTCGCGAGCTTTCGAGAAACCGCTCCAGGTGAGCGCCGGACATAGGGCCACGTTCGGCGTCGCGAAGGCGAAGTGACGCCTCGGGCATCGGAGCCGTTGAGATGGTGCGTGATACGCACCCTACGGAGCCGCCACGTGGGGCGGTCGCCGTTTGTCGTCCTGAGCGCAACGAAGGTTCCGGGCATCGAACGGGAGCCCTCTCTCGGTCGCAGGCCAGATCCTTCACTTCGTTCAGGATGACAAGAATCGCGCGAGCATGAGTAGCCCCTGCTACGGCACGTAGTCCCGACCCTTGATGCCGTGGATCGTCAGGTTGGCGTCGGGCAGGTTGTCGCGGGCCGGGCGAATGCTCTCGGCTTTGAGAAAGGTCACCTGCCCGTCGGCGAACAGGAAGCTCCGCGTGCCCTCCCAGCACCACCAGCCCTGGTCGGACTCGATCGTCTCGTGATTGCTGTTCCATTCGCCGATGAGGATCTTGGCGGCCGGGAAGGCGACCTCGGTCACGCCCTGGTGAACGGAGGCCTTCGGGTTGCTGTAAGTCAGGCTCTTGTCGTCCATCGAGTCGATCTGCTCGGGACTGTGGTAGAACGCCATGGAGTACGAGTAGCTGGTGGACTCGAATTTGGCGGGGTCGGTCCGGTCGGCCGGACACAGAAGCACCGACGGGTTATTCGGATCGACAATGCTGCTCAGGTACGGCTGGACCCATTTCCGCCAGCCCCGGCCCATCCACAGCCAGTACAGCGGATTCGCCGAGGCGGGGTCCTGGGCACAAGGATAATGTCCCTCGAAATCATGCGCGTACATGTCGACCGCCAGCCCCACCTGCCGGAGGTTGTGCGAGCAGACGACCCGCCGGGCCGCGGCCCTGGCCTTGTGCAACGACGGGACAAGGATCGAAAGCAATAGCGCGACGATCGCGATCACGACTAAGAGCTCGATCAGCGTGAAGCCGCACAGATTCGTGCGCATGAAACGCGCGTTGGGTTTCGGGACAGAGGCCCGGCATTTGACAGTCTTTCCACAATCCATTCCTGCATTCCTCCGCTCTGGGGAAAAGGGAAGGACCGGGAACCGGTACAATCGATACCCGCCCTTCCAGCAGTCCTGGATTCTACCACGCCGCTACTCGACTGTCACGCTCTTGGCCAGGTTGCGGGGCTTATCCACATCGTGGCCTCGGAGCACCGCGGCGTGATACGCCAGCAATTGCAGCGGGATAACCGAGAGCATCGGCTGGAACAACTCCGGCGCGTCCGGAATGGTAATCAGATGATCCGCACGTTCGTGGATCTCTTCGTTGCCTTCGGTGGCCACGACGATGATCCGTCCGCCGCGGGCTCGGACCTCCTCGATGTTGCCGATGATCTTGTCGTACTGCGGGCCGGCCGTCGCGAGGAACACCGCGGGCATGCCGTCGGCGATCAGGGCGATGGGCCCATGCTTCATCTCGGCCGCCGGGAGGCCTTCCGCGTGGATATAGCTGATTTCCTTGAGCTTCAAGGCCCCTTCCAGGGCCACCGGGTAATTGAATCCCCGGCCCAGGAACAGCCAGTTCTCTTTCTCGATATTCGCCGCGGCGATCTCGCGGATGTGATCGGACTGCTCGAGAATCGCGCCGATTTTCTCGGGGATCTGGGCCAGCTCGTCGATGTACCGGGCCGCGTCGTCGCTGCTGAGGTGGCGTCGACGTCCCAGCTCGATCGCGAGCATACTCAGCACGGCGACCTGGGCGGTGAACGCCTTGGTGCTCGCGACGCCGATCTCCGGCCCGACGTGCAGATACACGCCTGCGTCGGTTGTGCGGGCGATGGTGGAGCCCACGACGTTGACGATGCCCAGCACCTTCGCTCCCCGTTCCTTGGCCTGCTCGACGGCCGCCAGCGTGTCGGCGGTCTCGCCGGACTGGCTGATCGCGACCACGATGGTGCCGTCGCCGATGATCGGGTTGCGATAGCGGAACTCGCTGGCGTACTCCGTTTCGGCCGGGATGCGGGCCAGGTGTTCCAGGAGGAACTCCCCGACGAGTCCCGCGTGGAACGCCGTGCCGCACGCGGTGAAGATCACGTGCTTGGCCTGGGTCAACTCCCGCAGGCTATCGGCGATGCCGCCGAGCTTGATCTTGCCGCACTGGCGATCCAGCCGTCCGCCCATGCAGGTGCTGAGCGAGTCGGGCTGCTCGAAGATCTCTTTGAGCATGTGGTGCCGGAAGCCGCCGAGCTCGATCTGCTCGAGCGAGAACTCGATCTGCTTCATGTCCTTGGCGACCACCACATTGTTGATGGTTTTTGTGTTGAAGCCGTCCGAGGTGATCGTGGCCATTTCATTATCGGACAGATAAATGGCCCGCGTCGTGTGCTCGACGATGGCCGCCGCGTCGGAGGCCAGGATGTATTCGCCGTCGCCGACGCCGAGGATCAGGGGACTGCCCCGCTTGGCGCCGATGAGGACGTCGGGGAAGTCGGAGCAGACGATGGCGACGCCGAACGTGCCGTGGACCTTCTGCAGCGCCTGCTGGACCGCCCACTCGAACTGGTTCTGAGTGCCGCAGCCGCGCGGGCCTTCGTGATGGCAGTACAGGTAGCCGATCAGATTCGAGAGGACTTCGGTGTCGGTCTGACTGGCGAAGGCGACGCCCTCGCTGCGCAGCCACGTCTTGAGCGTGCTGTAGTTCTCGATGATGCCGTTGTGTACGACGGCGATTTTGCCCGTATAATCCGTGTGCGGATGGGCGTTGACCGTGTTCGGCTCGCCGTGCGTGGCCCATCGCGTATGGCCGATGCCCAGGACGTCGCAGGCGACCGGCCCGTCCAGGATCTGCTCCAGGGCGCTGATTCGGCCGCTGGTCTTCTTGACGCAGATGCCGCCGTTTCGAAGCAGCGCGATTCCCGCCGAGTCATAGCCTCTGTACTCGAGCCGCTTGAGACCCTCGACAAGTATGGGCTGAGCAGCCTTTCTTCCCAAGTAGGCGACAATGCCGCACATAAGCACCTTTCGCAATGGAGTCCCGCGGACACCAAGGTCACCCGTGACCCTCTCGCGGGGAGCACCAGTTCCTGTCTATATACGTATGCCGGGCATTATTGAATCGACAACTTCAGGCCCGGACTGCACCGAAAAGCAGTGACTACCCCCTGGCTCAAGCCGCAAAAGCAGAAACGATTATAGGTCCATGCCGGGGCCCGCGGCAACCTTTTTCGCCGGGGCGCGTCGTTCATTCTCATTTGACTCCGTAAGTGCAATGTGGTAAGACTCTTAGGATGATCGTGGTAATCGACTACAGCGTGGGTAATGTCGAAAGCGTCTGCAACGCATTTCGGCACATCGGCTGCGAGGCCGAGTTGAGTCGCGATCCGGCCAAGATCGCCGGGGCTTCCGGCCTGGTCCTGCCCGGCGTCGCGGCCTTTGGATATGCCATGGAGGCACTGGGCGACGCCGCGGAGCCTGTCAAACAGGCCGTCGCGGGCGGCACGCCGATCCTGGGAATCTGCGTCGGGCACCAACTGCTGTTCGACGAGAGCACCGAGTATGGTCCGCACAAAGGGCTGGGCCTGATCCGGGGCACTGTCGTACCGGTTCCGCCGGTGCAGACGGTGCCGCACATGGGTTGGAATCTGGTCGAGCTGCCGGAGGGCATGGACCTGTTCGCCGGGCTCGGTCCCGCCAGGCACTTCTACTTCGCGCACTCGTACCACGCCCAGATCAGCGATCCGCAGGCCAGGGTCGCCCTGGTAGACTACGGCTCGCCGCTGACGGCCTCGGTCCAGAAAGGCAACATCTTCGGCGTCCAGTTCCACCCGGAAAAGAGCAGCCGCCAGGGTCTGCAAGTGCTGAAGAACTTCCACGAGATTTGCGCGAAGCAGGGTGTCGCATAGGTCCCATACGTCCTATCGGTCCTATGCTCTCCCGACCGCTTCGCGAGGACAATCGATATGCTTACAAAACGAATCATCCCATGCCTCGACGTCAAGGACAACCGCGTCGTCAAGGGCGTGAACTTCCTGAACCTGCGTGACGCGGGAGACCCGGTCGAATTGGGAGCCCGCTACAGCGACAGCGGCGCCGACGAACTGGTCTTCCTGGACATCACTGCGACGATCCGCTCGCGCAAAACGATCGTGGACATGGTCAAGCGGGTGGCGGAAAACGTCTTCATCCCCTTCACCGTCGGCGGCGGCATCCGGAGCGTCGAGCAGATCGACGAACTCCTGCGAAGCGGCGCGGAGAAGGCCTCTGTCAACACGGCCGCCGTGCAGAACCCCAGCCTGATCTCCGAAGCCGCCAAGCGGTTCGGGAACCAGTGCGTCGTGCTCGCGATCGATGCAAGGCGGGCCAAAGGATCTCAAATCTCAGATCTCAAATCTCAAATCCCCAAGTGGCAGGTGTGCGTAAAAGCGGGCTCCGAGCCCACGGACATCGACGTTGTGGAGTGGGCCAAGCGAGGCGAGGAACTCGGCGCAGGCGAAATCCTCCTGACCAGCATGGACGCCGACGGCACCAAGGCCGGCTACGACAACGCGCTGAACAAGGCGGTCTCCGATGCGGTGAACATCCCTGTGATCGCCTCCGGCGGCGCTGGCACGCTCGACCACCTCTACGACGCGGTCGTCGAAGGCGGGGCCGACGCGGTCCTCATGGCCTCGATCACCCACTTCGGCAACTACACGATCACCCAGATGAAGGAATACCTCCGCGACCGCGGCCTGCCGATGAATTTGTAAGACCCTCGCTCAGAGCAGCTTATGGTTGGGCGATCACCCCTTTGATCCACTCGTCCTTCAGCAAATCCTCTTTCGTGGTGGATTTCAGGGGATCGGCGTCGGGCAGCTTGACGTCGGGTTCGAGCCCGTGAAAAGCGGTGAAGCTACCGTCCGGATTCAAGGGCAGATGGACGTCAAGTGCAAGGACCATTCCGCTCCGTGGGAGTCTCACAAAAGGCGTCATGCAGTAACCAATCCCCCCAGCCCCGCCTGTGGTCTGACCTGCGAGCGTGGCAAGCCCGATCCGCTTGACCGTGCTGGCATAGTCATCACATGCGGAGAAACAACCTCCATCGATGAGGATGTAGACGTCGCCTGTGAAGCGGTAGCGTTTGGAGGGCTCCAGCCGCCGAGTGATCTCGTAGAAAACCCATGATCGCGCGTCAAGACCCTCGGGCGCCGTCACCTCTTCCATGCCAGTCACGTACTTGGGCGCCATCGTCTTTCGCAGTTGGCGCAGAACTGAGAGCTTGGTGTCTTCCAGGAACCGCCGCTTCAGACCGACGATATGTTCATATGTCACCGCCCGATCGAGAAACGGACGGACCAGATTATCGTAGAAATACGCAGGGTCGCCGCCGCTATTGCCTCTGACGTCAACGATCAATCTGTCATACCTGCCGTGCGACCGCTCGAGGAAAGCCCGGATCTTCTTTCGGTCTCTTTCGATGTAGCGTTTGAACACGAAATCCAAGGGACTTCCCATGAACGACCTGATGCGGATGTAGCCGATGCGATCGGTCAATTCGATGCACGTGCAATTCTCCTTGGACTCATCGCATCCGGCGTCTTCCTGTGTCGGGCCGGGGAAGCCTTCGACCTTGGGCACGAATGTCGTGAGTCCGGTCCCCTCCGAAACGGCGAACTTCACACGCCATCCCTTGAATGACGGCCCTTCA
This sequence comes from Phycisphaerales bacterium, assembly GCA_039679525.1. Lineage (GTDB taxonomy): Bacteria > Planctomycetota > Phycisphaerae > Sedimentisphaerales > Anaerobacaceae > PLanc-01. The sequence continues at coordinate 14,300 of JBDKUU010000127.1, forward strand.
TCAACAATCATCAGGAAATCGTCCACCCAGTCCTTGGAATACGCGTCGTACTTCAGCGACGTACGTTCCTTGATGGACTCCAAGTACCGCGAGCACGCCATTCCATCGACCTCGACGATCTCGGATCCCTTGGGGATCGCGATGCCGTCGGATTGCCAGACGTCGCCCGTGAAATACCTGCCCTCCCTGCCGACGACGGCGAACGGCGGATGCGCACGCGTGGACAGACGGCCCGCCAGCCTCGGCCAATATCTGGCGCGCTGAAGTTGTCCGGGCGTAATCCCCAGATCCACCATCCTGAAAAACGCGCCGACCCTGCCCCACTTGAGATAATCATCGGGCACCAGGTACGCGTGCCCCGACGCCCCGATGACACGGAAGTACCCCCACACCGCCAGGTAAAACTCCTCATCGCTCCGTGCCTGTTCAGCCAGCTCGAGATACCTCGGCAACAGGGCCTCGTAGCTCGGCGTCCCCTTGTATCTCTCGTTCAACTCCACCAGCGGACTGTAGTCTCTCGCCCACCGAGCCAGGAATTCGATGTCCTTTCGCCGATCCTCCGCGGTCATCCTGGGGGGTCCCGAACAGCCTGCGACGGAAACGACCAATAGAACCATGATAGACGGCCAGAGAATTCGGAGACTGCGTGGCGTTCGGCGCTTTACCTTCATGCTCTCCCGCTCCTTTGGGCTTCATGGGCGGAATCGAGTCTTGATCGATCCACTCTGCAGCAGAGATCAGGGCCGCCGCTTCGGGGTCCTCATATCGAGTCGAAACTGATGCACACGATCGTAGTCTTTCCCCATGACCAGGCGAACCTCTCCGGTGCTCAGATTATACACGGCGGACCAGACTGTATTGGGCAATGACACGCTTTCCAGCAGAGACATCACACCGACGAACGAGCCATTTGTGCTCGCGTCGTCGATCTGACCCGACACCCTCCGATATCGCCAGCAATCCGGCTCATTCGCTTCAGAGAGAAGGAAGTTCGTCGAGACTCGCGACGACTTGCCACGAACGACCACAATGCCGCGGTCCCCGTATTCGACAACTGCGGATTCGCCGGAGGCGTCTGCGACATGGAAGTGCACACAGGTCCCCGCGAAATCCACGTTGTATCGCCGGATCAAAGCAATGGCTTCGTTCACGTCTCTGGCTCGATCGAGCACCAGACGCACAATCTGGCTGTTGAGCACCGTGGGTTTGTTGGGGTCTTTGGGAGTCTGCCTGCGAGGCACGGCATTCTGTGCGATGGCCACGCCGCACTCGTTCATCCCATCGATCGCCGCGTGAGGAGCGGCGAGCAGCGTGAGGCGTTTGGTCCAGGGAATCTCCGCCATCCCATCCAATCCCAGGTAGTAGAGGTCGACCATCGAAACGGACGCGTATCCGCCCGGCGGATCGGTGTACAACAAAAGAGACGCTTTGTGACTCCAGTCGAAATTGCGCCCGAACACGACTTTGCCCCCACCGCCGGACGCGACGAAGCTCGTGCAGGCACCCGGGCTCACGGCGCGGTAAAGACGCCGAAAGACAGGCCGATCGATTCCCTTGTCGAGCAAGGAACCAAACAGATAGGCGCCTTTGTACTCCATTCTGTAGAGCGGGAAATCGTCCACTTTCTTCAGGGACGCGAGCGTTCTCAGGGGATTGTATGAGAACACACCGAGGACAACCAGACCAATGACCAACACCACAGCGAAGTACCGCAACGCACGGCGAGCGCGTGTGCGACGGCTTCTTCCCTGCGGATTCGTCTGTGCGTTCGCTTGCGTCCCGTCCGACATTGGCTCCCATCTCCGCAGATCGCTGAGTTGCGGGTCTTCAATCCGACCTCGTCAGCTCACATCACGTGACGCTAATCATATTCCGCGGCTGCGGATCTGGCAAGGATGGAGAGTTGCGGTTCCGCGGTCAATCGTCTTTGAGCCGATAGCCTCGCCAGGTGGGGACGTCGCGGGTGAAGTCGAGGACCATGCCGGACTTGGCGGCGAAGACGCCCGGCTGGATCTCCTGCAATTTCTCGTCCACGTGGCGGCCGAGGCCCATCCTGCCGAAGAACTCCGACTCCGTCACGCAAAGGTATCCGTCCTTCTCCTGGACCTTGATGCGCGGCGTCAATTCGCCGCGGCCCTTGACCAGAACGGCCAGCCTGGCCCACCATTCAAATTCGTATTCCGAGAGACGGAGATTGTGCGTGCCGCAGTACTTCCGCCACGACCGCTGGTACGGCGTGGGCTTGTGCTCGGACCAGCCCCACCACGCGCCGGGGCAGCCGTTCGTGTCCGGCTCAGGCTGCGGAGCGACTTTGGGAATGAGATTGTCCCGAATGAGGCGATCCGTCAGGGACAAGCCCAGATCGCTCAGCACCGGGTGCGGCAGCTTGTTCGTCAGAACGACCACGCCGATGCGGCGCTCGGGATACCAGTGCAGCATCGTCGTGAAGCCGAAGCCCCAGCCTTCATGCCAGAGGATCTGCTCCGTCCGCTCGGGGGCCCGTTTGTCGATGTGAATCCCCATGCCGTAGTAGACTGTCGGGTTCTCGCGGATGACTCCGACCGGCTTGTGGATCGTGTCGATGAGAGACTCGTCGAGAATCCGCCGGCCGTCGAGGACGCCGCGATCCATGTGCAGTTGCATCAGCCGGGCGATGTCGCGAACGGTCGAATACATGCCGCCGGAGGCGAGACCTGGATAGACGGCCGGCAGCCTGGCCATCCCCATCATGTGCCCGACGGCCCGGTCTCTGTTCTTGAGGATCTCGCTGCGATCGAGCGTACTGGCGGTCATGCCCAGCGGCGTGAAGAGCTTCTCCTTCACGTATCGCTCATAAGGCGTCCCGCTGACGACCTGGATCACGTAAGCCGCCAGATCGGGCGACGTGCTGCTGTAGGCGGCGCCGGCCCCCACCGGATACACGAGCCAGCTTCCGTAGACGCTCTTGACGTGGTCTTCGAAGGACGCAGTCGAGGCGGGCTCGAAATAATTGCCCAAAGGCGCTTCGAGGGGGAGGCCGGCCGTGCCGTCGAGCAGACGCCTCAGAGTGATCTTCCGCTCAGGGTGTTCCTCATACCGACTGTTGACCGCGAAGTCCGGCAGGTACGTCGTGATCGGCTCATCGAGCTTGACCAGACCATC
>JBDKUU010000128.1:0-3370 GCA_039679525.1 Phycisphaerales bacterium
GGCCCGCCAGCTTGGAGTGCCACGGGTCTTCGCGCTGACCCTGGAGGCGAAGTTCTTCGAACGGGCGGGCTTCCTGATCGTGAAAAAGGAGGAACTGCCCATGAAGGTTTGGAGCGACTGCGCCCGGTGCCCCAAGCAGGATGAGTGCGACGAGATCGCCGTCATCCGGGACGTCCCGCCCGAAGCATAGCCCGTCGCGGGGAGATCTAACAGCCCGCCGGTGAATTCCATCCCCAGGCGATGCCCAAGTCCAATTGACTGCTCAGGTGATCTGTCTGCGCTGGAAGACGGCCACGGCCACCGCCAGGACGCCGGCCGTGTAGGTCAGAGCGTAGGACGCGCTGCTGAGAATGTAGCGGAACGTGATCGCGCTGTTCTCGTAGATCCCGTCGCTGATCCAGAACACCTGGAGGTTCGGCACGAGACACCGGCCGATCAGGGCCCACAGATGGGTCCCTGCGTACCGTCCGAAGATCCAATCGCTGGTCAGGCCGAGCAGAAACACCCCGATGCAGGCCGAAAGCGTGACGATGACGTTGAAGCGGGTCGAAATCGCCACGGCAACGGCCCCGATGACCACGGCCGCCATGAACAGCAGGATCGTGGCGTAGACATCGAGCTTGTTGATCCCGTTTTTGGCCGGGTTGAACTGCCAGTCGCGGTCGATCAGGGCCAGAAACACCAGGGCCAGCGTCGCCAGGATGGCCCCGACGACCACGGCGGTCGAGGTGAATTTCCAGTCGTAGGCGTAGTTGAAAAAGGCGCTGAGCAGAACCGGCGTGACGGCGACGCCGATTGCCGAGCCGATGACGGTCCAGTCGTGCGTGTCGGAGGCGGTCGAAAGGACGCCGTGCCGGATGGTCATCAGCACGCCGATCGTGCACAGGTAATGCGCCAGGGCGACGGCTCCCACCACGCCGAGAAACTTGGCGAGAATGAATATCGGACGTTGAACGGGCTTGGTCAGGACGGTGAGGATCGTCTTGTTCTCCATTTCGACTGAGACGGCCCCGGAGGCGGAGAAGATGGCCACGAACAAACTCGTCAAGAACAGCGTAGAGAGCCCGATTTCACGCAGCATCTTGTTGTCATCGTCCATGGTGTACATGCAAAGGGCCGGACTGATGAGAAACAGGAGCAGGGCCGCCGCAATGATGACGGCGTATACGGGTTGGCGAAGGGTTTCGACGAAGGTGTTCTTGGCGATTGTCATCAGTTTATACATCAGTCACCCAAGACATTGCGGGCCCATTGAAGGTTGCTGTTGACGCAAGGTTGTGACGCGTTTTTTTCACGATTGTCTCTACACGAGAGTCGTTTTCGGTGTTATAGTACCGGATTCCCTTTTTGTAAAGGATCTGGTCCGGTACCCGGTACTACTGGATGAGCAGGATTTTGGTTCACTGCTGGAGCTGAATCGCCAATGACAGTATCGTCGAAACGCCCCGAACAGGTCGCATGGGTAGCGCTGATCCTCAGCCTCGTCTTCTTCGGCATCGCGTTCTTCCTGGGTCGGTGGAGCGGGTTCTACGCCCTGTCGGCCGTCGGATGGCAGTCCCTGGGCGCCGCGCTCATCTGGCTGGTCCTGGCCATCCAGTTCCACCAGCGGAGTCTCGCCGAGCAGGAAAAGCTCGACATGAACCAGTTGGCCCGCGAGAAGACCTCCGCCACGATCTTCCAGAAGGGCGAGACCTCGGCTCTCCTGGCGGCCGCTCAGCGACGACTCGAAGTTCTCGAAAAGTGGTTCATTCCGATCTTCGCCGGACTGATCGCGGCGTATGAAATCGGAATCGGTTTCTATCTGTTCAAGGGCATCCCCGCCGGCGTGGACATCCAGACGCGTCAGCCGCTGGTTTGTGCGATCGTCGCCACGGCCATCGCGTTCATCGGTTTTCTCATGTCGCGATACGCCACCGGCATGTCCGCCGAGATGAAATGGAAGCCGTTGCGGGCGGGCGGCAGCTACTTCCTGGGGCTGGCGGTTCTGTGCTTCGTGCTGGCGATCGGCCTGGCCCTGGTGCACTTCCAGATCCCGGTCCTCGTGAGCATCATGAACTACGTCGCGCCGATCCTGCTGGTCGTCCTGGGCGGCGAGACGGCCCTGAATCTCGTCTTCGACATCTACCGTCCGCGTCTCAAGGACCAGTACAGCCGGGCGGCGTTCGACAGCCGGCTCCTGGGCACCATCAACGAGCCCGGCGGCATCTTCCGCAGCGTGGCCGCCGCGATGGACTATCAGTTCGGCTTCCAGGTGTCCCAGACCTGGTTCTACAAACTTCTGGAGAAGGCGATCATCCCCCTGATCCTGTTTTCGGCCGCGACGTTGTACCTGGCCAGTTGCCTCGTGGTCGTCGGCCCGAACGAGGAAGGGATCGTCGAGCGGTTCGGCCGGCCGACCACGGCCGACGGTCAGGTCCGCCACATCGGTCCGGGCCTGCATTTCAAGCTCCCCTGGCCCATGGACATCGCGTACACGCAGCTCACCGGCCTGGTCATGGATCTGCACATCGGGTACGTGCCCAAAGTCGACGCCAACGGCGTCACGATCCCCGAGATGAGGCTTCTGTGGGGCCAGGCCCACTATGAAAAGGAATACGACCTGCTCGTGGCGGCCAATTACACGCCGGTGGATGTCACGGATGGACCCGCCGAGGGCGCCGTGCCGGTCAGCCTGGTCAAGGTCAACCTGCCGGTCCAGTACCGGATCAAAGATCTCCGCGCCTATGTCTACGGCCACAACGATCCGGGCAAGCTCCTGGAGGACATCTGCTACCGCGAGCTGGCTCGATTGGGCAGCACGGCCAACGTCGAGGTCGAGGGTGGCGGCGAACAGAACCTCCTGGGCGGAGGACGGACGAAGGCCAAGCAGATCCTGACCGAACGCATCCAGAAGGCCGCGGACGCCGAGGGGCTCGGCGTCGAAATCGTCTTCGTGGGACTGCAGGGCATCCATCCGCCGGCGGAGGTGGTGCCGGGCTATCAGGGAGTCGTGGGCGCCATCCAGGCCAAGCAGGCGCTGGTGCTGGGGGCCGAGGCGGAGCGGAATCGGAATCTCACCATGTTGGCCGGCTCCGTGTCGCGCGTCTATCGACTGGCGGACCTGGCGTCGCAGTACCAGGACGCCCAGCGAAAGGGACAGTCCGACGAGGTCAAGCGTCTGGGCGAGCAGTTCGACAAGGCGCTGCTCACCGAATCGCGGGGGGAGATCTTCCGGATTCTCAGCGAAGCCCAGAGCTATCGCTTCCGCATGGCGACGCTGGCCGAGGCGACGGGCAAGGAGTTCGAGGGCCAGCTCGCGGCGTATCACGCCGCCCCGGACATCTACAAGTGCGAACGGCGGGCTGTCGTGCTGGAAGAGGCGATGAAGAAC
>JBDKUU010000129.1:0-2520 GCA_039679525.1 Phycisphaerales bacterium
CCGGCGATCGAGGGCGCTGCGGATCGTGGCCTCGGTCAGGCCCAGGGCTTGGGCGTCGACCTGCCTGGCGTCGCCGTGTCCGCAGATCTCGTCGAGACTGCGGCCGGCGTTGTCCAGCAGGTGGATCGCGTCCTCGTCCTCCTCGCCGGATTTGGACCGAATCGAGCGGACGGCGTTGATCGCCTGCTGGATTTGCCGCTTGAGGACGTCGAGAAACCTCTCCTGGCTCCGGCGGGTCTTCCTCGCGGTGTCGATGAGGAACAGCGTCAGCAGCAGGAAAGGCCCGGTCAAGAGCGTCACGACATTGACGATTGTCCGGTAACCCGACGGCACGAGGGGACTGAAGTTCGCCCGCTGGACGAAGTACATGCACAGGTAGACCCAGGCGATCAGGAGGACCAGCTTCAGGGGGTTGAAGGGCAAGTCCAATGGCGCCGCGGCAGAACCGGTCTGGGCCTGAATGCTTCGTACGATCGATAGTCCCGCGACCGCGATGGCATCCGATGTCAGCATAGAACCTCTCTATCCTCCGAGAACGAACATCGACGATCTGGTGAACAGCTTACCACATTGGACCGGAGTTGGCAAGCGCATGGCGAGGGATGTCCGATTGCGAGGGCAGGATTCCCGCGACGCGGAGCGGCTCGCGGAATACGCGCGTGACTCCCCAGTTGACGGACATCTTGTCCACCTCTTTCACCTCGACGCGGCGGATCAGCCAGTTGTTGTCGGGCTGCTTGCGGAGGTAGAAGTCCAAGGCGACCACGGCGCTGGGTTTGTAGCTCTTGGCCCAGTAACTGTCCTTGTTGAAATGAACGATGATGGTGAACGCCGCGACAGCTTCCGGCGGCGTGATCTTGATGTCCGACCCGACCCGGCTGACTTTTTCGATGGCGGGGGACGTCAGCCGGCTCTGGCAGTGGGCGATGAGGTCCTCCTTGCTCTTGTGATAGGAGTCCTGATAGTCGTTGGCGATCAGGCGGGCCAGGGCCCTGCAGTCCTCCTCTTCCGCGGCCTTGACGCCTGCTTTGACGACCGCGTTGATCTTCTCCAGGTCCGTGGCGACCGCGTAGTCCAGGCCGAAAGCGAGCGCCGCGATGCTCAGGGGCAGCAGCCATTGCCAGAATCTCGCCTTTTCCGGCCAGACGCCGCGGATAGTCCAGACCACGAACAGAACGATGACAGCCGCACCCAGCAGGGTCCACGGCTGCTCAAAGACGTCCCACATATCAGGCCTCTCTCGGAGAATCAACGCTTCTATTTCGCCACAACCGTGTGACATTCTAACGTGGGGGATGGCCCGACACAAGGGCCATGGGCCGCCGGGGTCGTCGCGCAAAACAAAGCCTCCACGCCATCGGATCGCGGCGGCGTGGAGGCAGGAGACTCGATTCACAATTTTCAGGACCGGTTATTTGAAAGACTTGCAGGGGAAGCCTTTCGACATGAACTCGACGTCCACCATATCGTCGCCCGGGGACGCCACGTCTTTGAAGACGAATGTCTGAGGCGAATCCATCGCGCTCTTGCACAGATCAATCCAACTGCGGCTTTCCCAGGTGTGCATTTCGGCGCGGCCGTCCGCAAAACCGAGCGTGCTCTTGGCGTTGTGCCACATGGCCAAAGGATCGGTCCAGCCCTTGTTCTTGGGGTTCATCTGCCAGGAGCCGATGTTGCAGCCCCGAGTGTCCATCTCTTCCACAAAGATGTACTGCTGGGCCGGTTTCTTGAGTTCCGTGTAGAGCTTGACTTTATTGTAAGAGCCCCAGGTTTCGCCATTGGCCCCGCCGGCGATGGAGAACGTTCGATACGCCACCGGAATCGCGGAACTCTCCTTGCGTCGGTCGGCCGGGCAGCGATAGATGCCGATTGCCTCTCCGATGTACTTGTACAAAAGTCCTCGACGGATGGCGGCCTTCTTGACCTCCCAGGAGGCGGCCAGGTCCGGCTGATCCACCCATTGCATCTGGCTGCCTGCCGCGCCAAGGGCGACGATGTTCCCGGACGCGTCTCGATTGCCCGTACTTCCGCCGATCAGTCTCCCGTCGAAGTCGTCCTTGTACATGAGCCAGCCCATGACGAGCGTTCGGGTGTTGGCGACGCAATGGACTCGCTGGGCCTGGTCTTTCGCCCGCTGCAGAGCCGGCATCAGGATCGCCATGAGGATGGCTATCACGGCGATGACCACCAGCAACTCAATCAGGGTGAATGCTCTGGATCTCGATCTCATTGAGATTGTCCTTTCCGTCTCTGAAGGTCGATTCGTGCTCATCACTCTCTCTAAGATGCTCCTGACGCCCCATCTGTTCCGCCCCTTTCAGACGGCAGGGAATATCTTCGTGTATGGAGGCCGGAGCGTCCGGTTCCGATCAATAGGACGGCAAGCCGGCTCGCGACGGCTGCGACGCCTCGTTGCCCTTCTGCGGGAAGCTGCCGACCATGAACTGCAGATCCTGCCCCTGACCGGCCGGGACGGGATAGAAGAATTCCCCCTTGCGGGACATCTCCACGGTGCTCGAA
>JBDKUU010000130.1:0-5876 GCA_039679525.1 Phycisphaerales bacterium
CCCCGGTCCGCTGATCATCGCCGAGACGTTGAGCATCAATCTGGGCACGATGATCGCGATCGGATTTCTGTGCTCGATTCCGACGGCCGTCGCGGTCCTGTTTCTCGTCCGCTGGCTGGCCCGGCGAATCGACATCCCCATGCGGGCCCTCGACGGCGAGCGGACGCAGTCCGATCCACTGCCGAACGACAGACTTCCCGGCCTGTTCATGTCTATCCTGCCGATCATCCTGCCGGTCTTGCTGATCACGGCGGACACGGTGGTTTCTTCGCTGGCCAAGGGAGCCCCGGCGGATTCAGGGATCAAACAGGCCGCGGGCTGGACCGCCCTCCTCGGCAACCCCAACATGGCCCTGATGCTCTCGGCAGCCATCGCTCTGCACGTCCTGTGGCATCATCGCAGGCCCGGCCGTGAAGCGTTGGCCAAGATGATCGAGACCTCGCTCATGAGCGCGGGCGTCATCATCCTGATCACCTCCGCGGGCGGCGCGTTCGGCGCAATGCTCAAGGAGGCGCAGATCGGTTCGGCCATCCGCGATCTCTCCGTCGGCGAGGCCGCGCAACTGGGCGGGCTCAAACTGATTCTCATGGGTTTCTTCGTCGCGTTTCTCATCAAGTTCGCCCAGGGAAGCAGCACGGTCTCCATGATGACGACTTCGGCGATGATGGCGACGCTGATTCCGCCCGCCGACGTGCTGGGCTACCATCCGGTGTACATCGCCTGCGCGATCGGCTGGGGCGCTCAGTGCGGCAACTGGATGAACGACTCGGGCTTCTGGATCTTCGCCAAGATGGGCGGCCTGACAGAGACCGAGACGCTCAAGACCTGGACGGTCACGGTCAGCAGCACGGCCGTCATCGGCCTGCTCATCACGCTGGCCTTCGCGACGATCCTCCCTTTGACGTGAGGTGCTGAATTGAAAGCGTTGCTCTACACGAAACCTTATACCTTCGAATACACAGATGTCCCCGACCCGGCGGTCGGCGACGAGGACGTCCTCGTGCGGGTCAAGGCCTGCGGCATCTGCGGATCCGACGTCGCGGGCCACACAGGCAAGACCGGCCGGCGGCTGCCCCCCTTGATCATGGGACACGAAGCCGCGGGCGTCGTCGAGCGAGTCGGTCGCAAGGTCACCGGCTTCGCCTCGGGCGACCGCATCTGTTTCGACTCGACGGTCTACTGCAATCAGTGCCCCGCCTGCAAACAGGGCCTGTTCAACCGCTGTGTCAAGCGGCAGGTGCTCGGAGTCTCCGTCCCCGAGTTCAGGCGAGACGGAGCCTTCGCCGAGTTGCTGGCGGTGCCCCACTGGATCTGCGCCAAGCTGCCGGACAACATGTCTTTCGTCCAGGCCTCGCTCCTGGAGCCGGCCTCGATCGGCACGCACGCCGCGAGCCGGGCTCCGATCGCCAGGACGGACACGGTCGCCGTCGTCGGGGCCGGCACGATCGGCCTGTTCATCCTGCAGGCGGCCAAACTCCGCGGCGCAAAGCAGGTCATCGTCGGCGACCTCAACAAGTTCCGGCTCGACCTGGCCAAACAGGTCGGCGCGGACGTCTGCATCGATGCGGGCGAGACCGACGTGAAGCAGGAGATCCTCAAGAGGACCGAAGGTCGCGGGGCCGATGTCGTGCTCGAAGCTGTCGGCTTGGCGGACACGTTCCGCCAGGCCGTCTCGATCACCAGGACGGGCGGCCATCTCGTCGCCGTCGGCAATCTGCAAAAAGAGATCGAGTTCAACTTGCAGGAGTTGGTTTCGCGGGAACTGACGTTTACGGGGTCCTACGCCAGTTCGGGCGAGTTCCGAACCTGCATCGACCTGATCGCATCGGGCAAGATCGACGTCGGTCCGCTGGTCAGCGAGGTCCTGCCGCTCAGAGATGGCCCGGACGCGTTCCGTCGGTTGCTGGAAGGCAAAGAGAATTTGTTGAAGATCGTATTGGAGCCGTGACTGTTTGTAGTGACGCCGTAAGGCGTTATCCGGATATGCCCTTACGGGCACACTACGAACAAGACCGTTAGGAGCACTGGTATGGAGAATCTGTTCGATCTGTCGGGCAAAGTCGCTGTGGTCACGGGAACGAGCCGGGGACTTGGCCAGTACTTCGGCCGGGCGCTGGCCAAAGCCGGAGCGGACCTTGTCATCACCAGCCGGGACCCCGCCCGCCTCGTCGAGTTCAAGGACGAGATCGAAGGGCTCGGCCGCAAGGCCCTCCCCGTCAAGCTCGACGTGCTCAACGAAAACGATATCGACGCCATGGTGCGGGCCGCGATCAACGAGTACGGCCGGATCGACATCCTCGTCAACAACGCGGGCCTGAACATCCGCCACCCGGCGGTCGAGTTCACCTGGAAGGAATGGGACACCGTCCTGAACACGAACCTCAAGGGCGCGTTCTTCGTCGCCCAGTCCGTCGGCAAGGAGATGATCAAACACAAGTACGGCCGGATCATCAACATCGGCTCGTGCACGTGCGTCTTCGGCATGGAGGGCATCGGACCCTACTGCGCCAGCCGGGGCGGCATCCTGCAGATGAGCCGCAGCCTGGCCGCGGAGTGGGGCCGTCACGGCATCACGGTCAACGTTCTGGCCCCGGGCTGGTTCAAGACAGCCCAGAACCGGGCCCTCTACGACAACGAGAAATGGGTCCAGTACATCACGGACCGCATCCCGCTGGGCCGCCCGGGCCAGCCGAACGATCTCGACGGCACGGCGATTTTCCTGGCTTCCGACGCCAGCGCGTACATCACCGGCCAGATCCTGCTCGTCGACGGCGGCTTCACCACCGGCGCGACGAAAGCCATCCTCTGACGCCAGGGCAATCCCCCAAGGCGGATTGCTCCCTTCCCCTACGCGACTCCTGCTCTCCGACGCGAGTACTACTGATCAGGCAAGGGGCGATTTGCAGGAGGTGCGTCGGTGAAGGTTCGATCGTACATCCATATCGTTCTGGCTGTGATAACGACCGGGATGCTGGCGTCCTGCGCGACCCAGAAGCGTGCGACTCCGACGGTGTGCTCGGTCGGCGACGCCCCGCCGTCGCTGCTGGTCATCGATGAGAAAGCTCAACAAATCCTTCGTCTGGCCCCCACGGGAGACTGGTCGCAAATCGAGGCCTACATCGCGGACATCGACGATGCCTGGACAAACTACGCGGGCACGACGGTCATCAAACCCGAGCCTGGGACGTCGACGGCATCGCTTGATGAACCCGTTGGCGAGGCGATCAGGGTCCTGAAAGAGGCTGCGGCCAATCGCGACGCATCGGCGACGACGAAGTCAGCCGGCGACCTGGACGCGGCCGCCATCAAGCTCTATGAATACCATCATGCTGCGGTCTCGCCGAACCTGCGAAGACTGGAGGTGCTCGAAAGGCAGATCCTGATCGACCTGTCTTCGGACGCCTACGCCTCCGCGTTGCGGACCCTGGACTGCGCACAGGAGGTGTGGCACCGCGTTCAGCCGAGGATCCAGATTCAGGCCGGATACCAGGCCGCCGTGGCGATGGATGGTCAGTTTCCGGTCCAGCGGACGGCGCTCCAGGTAAAGGACCGCGCCACAGTGACCGCCAGCGTTCAGACCATGCTATCGCTGATCGACCAGATTCAGCATCTCTATTGACGAGGCCGGCGATGCCCGGTCACTCCACGCGGCCCACAAGCAGCGGGTCTTTCGTCGGGCCGAAGGAGACGTTGGACTCCGAATTCCATTGCAGTTCCCGGTCGGAGAATTTCAGGCTGACCGTGACAACATAGGGCGTCTCGTAGAAACAGAGCTTCGCGGTGAAGGTGTCGCTCGCCGTCCAGGCGCCGCTGGCCGCCACCGGCTGGTCCGGCAATTGGCCCCAGGCCAACTGTCCCCAGGTCAATCGCCCTTTCTGCCAGGAACCGTGACCGCAGACAATCTTCTGTTCAACGCCGTTCAATCGGGCGACGAGCGTCACGCAGCCGTTCGTCCCATCGCCGTCGATCGAGATCGCTTCGAGCTTGCGATCGTTGGCCGGGAACAGGTACTTCCTGCCCGCGATCTTCCCGGGAGCGACGTTGCCCTCCTGCGGGCGGAGCGTCAGGCCCTTCAGCGTCTTCTCGAGTTTCTGCCGGGCCGCATCGTCGGCGGCCAGAGCCGAGGGCTTCATCGCCGGCAGCAACTTGTCCCACACCAGGTTCATGACGGCCTGCATGTCTCTGACGCCGCTGGTGATGGCGACCACCGCGTCCTGCTCGGGCATCACGATGCAGTACTGGCCGAAGGCGCCGTCGCCGCGATAGAGGCCGTGGCGACATCGCCAGAACTGATAGCCGTACCCCTGGTCCCAGTCGCTGTCGGGACTGCTGCCGTTGGACGTCTGCCGCGATGTCGCCGCGTCGATCCAGGCCTCGGGCACGAGCTGCTTGCCCTCCCATTTGCCCTTCTGCAGGTAGAGCTGGCCGAAGCGGGCGATGTCTTCCGTGCGAATGCTCAGGCCGTAGCCGCCGCACGAGATGCCCTGCGGACTGGTCTCCCAGGTCGGGCGCTGGATGCCCAAGGGCTGGAACAGGCGAGGCGTCAGATAGTCGAGAACCGTTTGGCCCGTCACCTTCTGCACGATGGCCGAGAGCATGTACGTTGCCGGGGTGTTGTACATGAAATGGGTCCCGGGCTTGAACGGGACAGGATGGGCGAGAAACGTCTTGGTCCAGGGCTGATCGCCGCCCAGTTGCGACTCGGACTGCTGACCCGTGGACATGCGAAGCAGATCGCTCACCCGCATGGACTTGAGGTTGTCGCTGGGATTCGCTGGGGCGTCCTCGGGGAAGAACTTCAGCACCGGGTCGCTCAGACTGAGCTTGCCCTCCGAGATCGCCAGCCCCACGGCCGTCGAGGTGAAGCTCTTGCTCAGCGAGTACAGCATGTGGGGCGATTCGGCGCTGTAGGGAGCCCACCATCCCTCGGCCACCACATGGCCGTGACGCAGGAGCATGAAGCTGTGCAGGGAGTCGATGTCCCTGTCGGCCGACTCGATGAACGAGAGAATGGCCGCGGACGAGATCCCCTGCGCCTCCGGGGCGCTTCGCGGCAGGTCCGCCCACGCGGGGCACGCCAGAACGCAAGTCAGAATCGCCCCGCCGACCGATCTCACAGACAACTTCGCGTGTTCAGACCCCATAGCGACCTCCCGTCATACGTCCAACCATTGCCCGCAACCCGAGCCCCCGGCGTACGCACGCGGGGACAACCTGTTCATAATGCCACGGCCATCGACGCTAGTCAACAAAGTCGCGGCGTGTATTGATGCTGGAAAGCCGCTCCGTCTGCCGGTAGAATGTTGCCGATACGTGAGAGAGCACAAGGACCCGTCGTTTGGGAGGCTTCGATATGGAAGACAAATGGTCGTGGACGTCGAACCAGATGCTCGCCATCTACATCGCCGTCGGCGTCGTGATCGTGGGCGTCGCGAGCTGGTTCATCCTTCGAAAGACCGTCCGCACCCGCATGGGCATGGAAAAGCAGTTGCGGCAGGACCCCGACATCAACGACTGGCTCGTGATCTTCGGCTGGACCCCCAAGGCCCTGTACTTCCCGACGATCCTGCTGGCCGTGCTCGCGTCGATCCTGATGTTCATGCAGGAGTCCGGCTGGAAGATCTTCGCCGGCATCAATCCCAAGACCGTCGGCGGCGTCTGGTTCGCGGTGTTCTTCGTCAACTTCCTGATCGAGGAATACCACATCAACATCAAGATTCTCATCATCACCGTGGTCGGCACGGGCTTCCTGCTCCTGTGGTTGCACCTTTTGGGCTGGGTGACGGGGTTCCTGAGCCTCTTCAAGAGCCTGGCCTTCTCGATCAGCGGCACGGGCTATCTGCTCATCGCGGTTTTCGGCCTGCTCACAATCCTCG
>JBDKUU010000131.1:0-2258 GCA_039679525.1 Phycisphaerales bacterium
TAATGGACTGAAAATCCGTGTGTCGCGGGTTCAACTCCCGCCCTGCCCACTCGGAAACCGCGTTTTTACTATCGAGAACGCGGTTTTGTTTTGCGCCGAGATGCGACGATGGAAATCGGCATGTAAAAGGGACCCACGTCGGGGAGTAGAATCGGCATCGAAAATGGACCCACCGCAGTGATCTCCGTAGTCTGAGGGCTTTCTTTTGGAAGGCCCACGGATGACGGAGACGGAAGGATGCTGACGGTGGAAGAGTATTGTAGGATCCGGATCGCGCATCGGGATGGGATGAGCATTCGGCAGATCGCCCGGCGGTTCAACCAATCCCGGCGGAAGGTCCGGCAGGTGCTGGTCGAGAGCGAGCCCCGTCCGTACACGCTGCGGGAGGATCGGCCGGCGCCTCGGCTGGGTCCGTACAAGGCGTTGATCGAGCAGATCCTGGCGGAGGATGAGCAGGCCCCGCGTAAGCAGCAGCATACGGCGGCCAGGCTCTATCGGCGTCTGCGGGATGAGCACGGCTATGCCGGCGGCTACGACCAGGTGCGCCGGTATGTGGGTCGGCTGGTGCGGGATCGGCGTGAGACGTTCCTGCCGCTGACACATCCGCCGGGGCGGCGTCTGGAAGCGGACTTCGGCCATGTCTACGTGGACTTCCCCGACGGGCGGCGGCGGGTCTCGGTGCTGCTGTTGACGTGGAGTCACTCGGGGTATCGCTTTGCCGTCGCGTTGCCCAACGAGCGGACCGAGGCGATCCTGGCCGGCATGGTTGAAGGGTTCGAGTTCTTCGGCTGCGTGCCCTGGGAGGTCTGGTGGGACAACCCCACGACCGTGGCCACGGCGGTCCTGGAAGGTCGTCAGCGGAAGGTGCAATCGCGGTACGCGGCGTTGGCCAGCCACTACCGTTTCGATCCTCGGTTCTGCATGCCGGCGCGGGGCAACGAGAAGCCCGCCGTCGAGCACAGCGTGTACGACCTCCAGCGGGACTGGGCGACTCCCGTTCCGCGAGCAAAGGACCTGGCCGAGCTGAATGCGTACCTGCGATCGTGCGCGTTGGCCAAGCGGGACCACACGATGGCGGGCAAGACGCAGACCATTGGGGAACTGTTCGAACAGGACAAGCAAGGGGCTGTGGCTCTGCCGGCTCATGCCTTCGATCCTTTCGTTCCCTCGACGGCCAAGGTGGACAAGTACCAGACGGTGCGGTTCGACACGAATCGCTACAGCGTGCCGCGGCGTTGGGCCTTCCAGACGGTGACGATCAAGGGGTACGTGGATCGGATCGAAGTGACATCCGACGCCGGCGTGATCGCCCGTCACCGGCGCAGCTACGCCCGGGGCGAATGGATCGTCCAGCCCCAGCATTACCTGGCGATCCTCGGCCGCAGGCCGGCGGCGTTGGATCATTCCTTCGTGTTCTACCGCTGGGAGTTGCCCGCCTGCTTCGAGCAGTTGCGGTCGGACTTCGAGCAGGGTGAGGGTCTGGCGGCCGGAGCCCGGCAGTACGTGCGGGTCCTGCAACTATTGGCCGAATACCCCGTGAAGGTGGTCGAGGAGGCCATCAGCCAGTGCCGTAAGAAGACGACGGTCCACGCCGATCACATCCTCGCCACGGTCCGGCGGCTCGGAGATCGTCCGCGTCCCGGCGGCGACGATCTTCCCGCCGACAGGACCCCGAACGATTCCCTGCAACTCCCGATTCCCAAGCTGGATCATTTCGATCTGCTATTATCCACACGACCAGGAGACCTGTATGACGATGGACAACGAACGACGATTGCTGACGGTGCATTTGAAGCGGCTGCGTCTGCCGGCGATGCTGGCCGAGTACGAGAAGCTCTCCCAGGAGGCGGCCCAGGAGAACGCCCACTACCTGCAATACCTGCTGCGCTTGGTGGAGCTGGAGTCGGCGCAGCGGTCTGCCAATGCGCTGCAATCGCGGATCAAGCAGGCGGCGTTCCCGGTCTATAAGGACCTCGACAGCTACGACTTCAGTTGCGTGCCGAGCCTGAACAAGCAGAAGATCGTGGAGTTGACCCGCTGCCAGTGGCTGGACCAACACGAGAACCTGTGCCTGATCGGCAACTCGGGAGTCGGCAAAACGCATCTGGCGATCGCCCTGGGCCTGGCGGCCTGCCGGGCCGGCCGGCGGGTGCGGTTCTTCACGGCGGCAGCCTTGGTGACCCGCCTGGAGCAGGCCCAGAAGCAGTACCAGCTCGATCGCTTCCTCGGCCAGCTCGACCGACTGGACCTGCTGATCT
>JBDKUU010000132.1:0-1628 GCA_039679525.1 Phycisphaerales bacterium
ACGGTACCCTTCAATGAGCCACTGATTTCCGGCCGTATCGGTGAAGCCGTACCAATCCACCTCGCGGGTGACCTGGTCGGGAGTTCGCGGCTGCAGCTTTCGCCAACTCTCGTCCAGTCTCGCCGTCTGAACAGGCGTTTGTTCGACTTCGTTCGCGATACCCGTATTGTCGATCGGAGGCTTCAGGCCTCCGGCCAAGACAAAGTGAAGGGCCAGGCCCAGGATCAATCCCGCCGCCACCCCGACGACAAAGCGAGGCAGCCCGCCGATGCGAATGATTCGCTGCCGGACCGAGCCCTTGCTCTGCCGCCAGGCACGATCGAAGATATCCGCGGGAGCCGCCCCCCCCTGCCTCACCTGGCGTTCGACGATCTCGCGGCCGCACTCGTGCAGCACGCGCATCTGGTCCAGAAGCTCCCTGGCCCGGCCGTCCTGCTTCAACTGACAGTCGAGGACCCGCTGCTCCGCGGGCGAGATCTCGCCGTCCAGGAGTTTGCCGATCAGGATCTCCAGTCTGTCGTCCGTCGCACTCATATCTCACGCACCTTCTGCTCGTTGAAGTCCACCGTCGCCCCGAGCCACGCGGTCGAGCTGGGGGGCGATCTGGTTCCGGATCATCTGCCGGGCCCGAACCAGCCGGATCTGCATCGTCGTGACCGGGACGTCCAGCGCCTCGGCCATCTGGGCGTAGGTCAACCCGCCCGAATGAGCCAGCATGAAGACCTCGCGATACTTTAGAGGCAGCTCTCGAACCGCCTCCAGGACCCGCCCGCACAATTCCTTCTTCGCGACATCCTCAGCGGGGTCGCTCGCGTATCCGGATTCATCTGGGGCGACCGGCTCCGGCTTCTTGCGACGGTGGGCCTTGATGGCCTCGTGCCGGGCCAGAATGGCCAGCCAGGCCCGGAACCGCTCCGGCTCGCGAAGCGTGTGAATCCGGGTGATCACGCGGAGACAGATCTCCTGCATCACGTCGTCCAGGTCCCGCCCGTCGCCCAGGACACTGTAGACCAGGCCCCGCAGCCAGCTCCAGTTGCGGCTCAACAGCATTTGGAGGGCGTCTTTGTCGCCCCGCCGGGCGGCACACACCAGCATGATTTCGTTGGGTTCGTGATCACTCATGTCGTTCTATCACTATAGATACGTCCCAGGGATCGCTCATACATCAGTTTCACGATTTCTCTGGCAGTCTGGGAGGAGAACGGGATCGCGAATCTGGCAGGATGCATCGATTTGTGAGTTTTTCGACGGGTTTGGACTTGACGGGACGAGCCGGTTCGGCTTAACTGAGTGCCTGAAATGCGCCCGCGGCGTGCTGGCAGGCATAAACGGTGGAGGCGGAGGTTACCTGTGCAGGGGGCCCGGACCGGTAAAAATCGCGTTGGCAGTGCTTAAGGAGGCCTTTAGGATGACACGGATCGTTACAACCGCGGCGGCGATTCTCATTTTGACCATCGCCGTAGGATGTGAAAGCAACACGGGAAGAAGTCAACAGTTGCCGCAACGGGAGAGCCCGTATATCAGCAGCGCGGAACCGGCGCCTCTGGCAGCGCCCAGCTCATCCGATCAGATCGACCTGGTCGAGGAATTGAGCACCCATCGCCAGGCCTATCGTCGCAGCTTGCAGG
>JBDKUU010000133.1:0-5143 GCA_039679525.1 Phycisphaerales bacterium
CTGCCCGGCTACTCGTGGCAGGATCTGTGCAAGGAGATGGGCAAGGACCCGCAGGCCCGCCACGCGCAGAAGGCCTACTATCTCAAGCAGTCCATCGAGGACCGTGCCGCCGAGAAGCTCCGCGTTCTGGAGGATCTCTTCCGGCTCCACGTCGGCCAGCAGACGATCGTCTTCGCGGGCTCCAACGCCATGGCGGTCGAGGTCTCCAAGCGGTTCCTCGTGCCGAGCATCCTCTCGCACACGCCGAAGCGCGAGCGGCTGGCCGTGCTCGACGGTTTCGCGAAAGGCCAGTTCACCGTGCTCGTCGCCAATCGCGTGCTCGACGAGGGCGTGGACGTCCCGGCGGCCAAGGTCGCGGTCGTGATCGGCGGGCAGGCTTCCACTCGCCAGGCCACCCAGCGGCTCGGGCGGGTCCTGCGCCGCGCCGGCGACGCGCGGGCCACGTTGTACGAGGTCGTCTGCGAAGACACCAAGGATGTCGAACGCTCCCGCAAGAGACGAAGAACCGATGCTTACGAGCGAACAGTCCATCGTCGAGTATAGAGACGGCCGGGCGATCCCCGACCGGCTCACGCAGGCGGCGCATCGACACTATCGCGAGTACGCCGAGCGGATGCTGGCGGTCTATCGCGACGGCGCCGGCCGTCAGCGTCGCGCCCTGCACAGGGAGATCGAGGCGATCTTCGCGGAGGAACCCGACTGCCCGATTCGACGCATTCAGGCCTTCTGCAAGCTGCTCGACGATGCCGCCGTCTATCGGGCCGATCCCGCGGGCAAGGCGTCCAAGCTCCGGCTGGAGGTCTTCTCCCGGGCCGCACGGCTGCACCCGCTCGTCCAGGAGCCCGACCGGCTGTTCGAGCATCAGGAAGCCCAGGCCAAGGCCGAGTTGGCCCGAGAGTTGGGGACGCCGTGGGACCAGATCGACGCGGACCTCTACGGCGACATCATCGCATTTCAGCAGCTCGAAACCTTCCCCGGCTATCCCGACGCCGCGGCGTTTCTCTCCCGCTACAACGTCGCCCAGCTCCAGGCGGCGCTCTATCGCGCCGAGACGATTGTCGTCACGGCGACGCGCGACCTCAAGACCATCGTCCGCTATGCGAAGCTGGCCCGCCTGCTGCACGAGATCGAGCGACTGGGCCCGTCCCGCTATCGCATCACGTTCTCCGGCCCGGCCTCGGTCCTGCGGGAGACCCGCCGCTACGGCGTGAACTTCGCCCGCTTTCTCCCGGCGCTGCTGGCCTGCAAAGGTTGGGAACTGGCGGCGGTCGTGCGGACGCCCTGGAAGGCGAAGGCCAAGCTCATCCTCTCCGACGAGGATCGTTTCACCAGCCATCTCCCCTCGCCCCAGGAGTTCGATTCCGGCCTTGAAGAGTCCTTCGCGACCAAGTTCGGCGCGGTCCGCGATGGCTGGCGGCTGGTTCGAGAGGGCGACGTCCTCTGCGAACATCAGGCGACCTTCGTCCCGGACTTCACCTTCCGCCACGACGACGGGACCGAGGCGTTCCTCGAAATCGTGGGCTTCTGGACGCCGGAGTACCTGGATCAGAAACGTGAGACTCTTCGCCGCTTCCATCGCCATCGAATTCTCCTGGCCGTGCCGGAAAGCTCGCTTCGCGAGGGGGCTGCGATCGCGGACAGCGTCATCGTCTACAAGACGGCCTTGAAGATTGAGCCGGTCCTCGCCGCTCTCGAAGCAGTCCGAAGCCGTGCAGGCCGGTGATCCGAGAAAACAAAGGGGACATTCTACTTTTCCATCGCTCATCGATCGGAGCGAGGTCCTTGACCAAAAAGCAGAATGTCCCCTTTCTTTCCTGGGCAAGATCGCGGGCAGTCCGTTTGTAGCGTGCCCGCAAGGGCATAGCCTCGATTCATTCGAGATCGTGAGAGCACAAGATAACGCCTTACGGCGTCACTACGAACCGGGCCTGGCGTCGGCGGGGCGATGCGTAGCATCGTTTTCGCGCTGCCGGCACAACGCGCAAAGCGCGTGGGTTTCAGGGGCCGAGCCCCTGAGATCGACTCTCTGTGTCACAGAGCCTTCGCATCTTGGTCCTTCGGCGGGAACCCAAGCTCGTGTTTTCGCCGTCGCGGCGGTCCTAGGCATTCGCGACATCGGATTTAAGCTTTCTCCCGATAGGCGAGGGGCGCGGGGGAATATACAACTGCGATGGAGCCGGTCGGCGTGACGGCCCGGGTGCAACACACGGAAAGGAGAAACAGACCATGGCGTTGCCTGATCTTTTCAGACCCAGCAGAGCCCTTCGACATCGGGGGGCCGAGAGCTTCATGCGTCCCTTCGACGAGATGCGGCGGATGATGGAGGACTTCTGGATGACCCCGTTCGAAGAGATGGGGCGATGGAGCCAGACGTTCACTCCCCGCGTCGACGTCAAAGAAGAGGACAATCACGTCGTCGTGTCCGCGGAACTGCCTGGCATCGATCAGAAGGACATCGACGTGACCGTGACGCGCGACAGCGTGCGGATCGCCGGAGAAAAGAAACGCGAGGAGGAGAAGGAAGAACGCGGCTACTATCGTCACGAGACCTCCTACGGTTCTTTCGAGCGGGTCATCGACCTGCCGTCGGAAGTCGATGAGAACAAGGCCGACGCCGAGTTCAGCAAGGGCGTGCTGACGATCCGGCTGCCCAAGAGCGAACAGGCCCGGTCCAAACAGAAGAAGGTCGAAATCAAGAGTGCCTAAGCTCCTGCCAAAGGGATGGGCTCGGGGGCACGAGAGCGGCTTCCCGAGCCCGTCCAGCCTTTTCGGGCGGGAGATCCTATAAGTCCCGAAACGTGAGGCGGGCCCCGTGATGAGCACGGTTTCCGGCCCCGCTTGACGCGCAGTCCCTATTGGCCCGGTTGAGAGAAACGTCACCATGAGCCCGGAACAGATGGAAGCCCTCGACGTGCAGGATGCGGAATGGCTGGAGTCGTTGGAGGGGGTCTATCGCACGGAGGGTCCCGAGCGGGCGGCGGATCTGTTGTCGCGTCTGCGAGCCCGAGCTTCGCAACTGGGCATTCGGGAGAAACTCCGCTGCACCACGCCCTACATCAACACGATCCCGGTTGACGAGCAGCCGCCGTATCCCGGCAATCGCAAGATGGAACGCCGGATCAAGAGCATCATCCGCTGGAACGCGATGGCGATGGTCGTCCGCGCCAACCGCGAAGAGAGCGGCATCGGCGGCCACATCTCCAGCTACGCGTCTTTGGCGACTCTGCTGGAGGTGGGTTTCAACCATTTCTTCCGGGGCCGCAGTTCGCAACAGGCGGGCGACATCATCTATTTCCAGGGTCACGCCGCCCCGGGGATCTACGCGCGGGCCTTCCTCGAAGGCCGGCTCAGCGGCTTCGACCTGGAGAACTTCCGCCGGGAGCTCAAGCCCGAAGGCGGCCTGCCGTCCTATCCGCACCCTCGACTGATGAGGGCCTTCTGGGAATTCCCGACAGTGTCGATGGGCCTGGCGCCGATCATGTCGATCTATCAGGCCCGGTTCAATCGCTACCTCGAAAACCGGGGGATAATCGAGCCTTCCGACTCGACGCGCAGCGGCGCTGCGGGTCAGAAAGTCTGGGCCTTCCTTGGCGACGGCGAGATGGACGAGCCGGAGAGTCTGGGGGCCATCACGGTCGCCTCCCGCGAGCGTCTCGACAACCTGATCTTCGTCGTCAACTGCAACCTCCAGCGGCTCGACGGCCCGGTGCGGGGCAACGGCAAGATCGTCCAGGAGCTCGAATCCGTCTTCACCGGGGCCGGATGGAACGTCATCAAGGTGCTCTGGGTCTCCAACTGGGACATGCTGTTCCTGGAGGACAAGGAGGGGCTGATCGCCAAGCGGATGGAGGAGATCCCCGACGGCCAGTACCAGAAGTACGCCGCGTCGTCGGGCGACTACATTCGACAGGATTTTTTCGGCAAGGACCCGCGTCTGTTGGAACTGGTCAAGAACTACTCCGACGAGCAGATCGAGGACCTCCAGCGGGGCGGGCACGATCCGGCCAAGGTCTACGCCGCAGATAAGGCCGCCGTCGAGCACAAAGGCTCGCCGACGATCATCCTGGCGCAGACGATCAAAGGGTATGGGCTTGGAGAGGCCGCCGAGGGGAGAAACATCACTCACCAGCAGAAGAAGCTCAACGAGCTGGAGCTGCTGGCGTTCCGGGGACGGTTCGGCATCCCGATCTCCGACGGCGAAGTGCAGGAAGCGCCGTTCTACAAGCCCCAGGACGACAGCGCGGAGATCCAGTACCTCCAGGAGCGGCGTCGCCAGCTCGGCGGCTACGTTCCGCACCGCCTCGTGCAGACCAAGCCACTCAAGGCGCCGGCGGAGTCGCTGTTCGAGGAGTTCCACCAGGGCACCGGCGACCGCACCGAAGCGACCACGATGGTCGCCGTGCGGATCCTGGCCAAGCTGCTGAAGGACCGCGAGATCGGCCGGCTCATCGTCCCGATCGTGCCGGACGAGGCCCGCACGTTCGGCATGGAGGCGCTGTTCCGCCAGGTGGGCATCTACTCTCTCCTGGGCCAGCGGTACGAGCCCGTCGACAAGACCAGCCTGCTGTACTACAAGGAGCAGACCGACGGCGCGATCCTCGAAGAGGGAATCACCGAAGCGGGCTCCATGTCCTCCTTCATCGCGGCGGGCACCGCCTACGCGACCCACGCCATCAACATGATCCCGTTCTACTTCTTCTACTCGATCTTCGGGATGCACCGGATGTTCGACCTGATCTGGGCCGCGGGCGACATCAAGGCCAAGGGCTTCCTCTTCGGCGGAATCGCGGGTCGCACTACGCTGTCGGGCGAAGGGCTCCAGCACTGCGACGGCCACAGCCAGTTGTTCGCCACCGCCGCGCCCAACCTCAAGGCCTACGATCCCGCGTTCGGCTACGAGCTGGCGGTGATCCTCCGCGACGGGCTGCGGCGGATGTACGAGTTGCAGGAGGACATCTACTACTACATCACGCTGATGAACGAATTCTACCTTATGCCGCCGATGCCCGAGGGGGTGAAAGAAGGAATCGTCAAGGGCATGTACCGGTACAAGGCGGCTGCCAGCGAGAACGCGAGGGCCAAGGTCAACCTCCTGGGCAGCGGCACGATCCTCAACGAGGTGATCAAGGCCCAGGAGACCTTG
>JBDKUU010000134.1:0-4273 GCA_039679525.1 Phycisphaerales bacterium
TGCAGAGTATCGGAGGGTGAGGCCGATGACGGAATCGAGGGGCATGGTGGACATCGCGGGCAAGGAGATCACTGTGCGAACGGCCAAGGCGGCCGGCTCGATCCGCCTGGGCCCTGAGGCTTTCGAGGCTCTCAAGCAGGGCGCATGTCCCAAGGGAGACGTCCTTGCCACGGCGAAGATCGCGGCCATCCAAGCGGTGAAGGCCACGCCGGCGATCATCCCAATGTGCCATCCGATCCTCATCGAAGGGATCGATGTGCGATTCTCGTCCGACGAGACGCGGCTGTCCGTCGGTGTGACGGTAATCGTGAAGTCTTCGGGCAAGACCGGCGTGGAGATGGAGGCCCTGCACGGCGTCGCGGCGGCCTGCCTGACGATCTACGACATGCTCAAGTACACAGGCAAGGGCATGACCATCGAGCGAATCGAACTACTGGAAAAGGCGGGCGGACGAAGTGGCGACTACAAGCGGCACGATTAACGCGATATCGATTTCCACGAGCAAGGGCGTGGCGAAGTCGAACGTGCCCGAGGCTGAGCTGCGGGCCGATTTCGGCCTGGTCGGCGACGCCCACGCCGGCAGCCCCCGGCAGGTAAGCCTGCTGTCGGCCGAGTCGATTGACCGGTTTCGCGAGAAGGGGCTGGCGGTCGCGCCGGGCGATTTTGCGGAGAACATCACGGTCCAGGGAATGGACCTGTCCGATGTGAAAGTCGGAAGCAGGCTGCGGATTGCGGATGTCGCCGAACTTGAAGTGACTCAATTGGGCAAACAGTGCCACGGGCGATGCCGTATTCGCGAGAAGACGGGCGACTGCATCATGCCGCGGGAAGGCGTCTTCGCCCGCGTGCTGGTCGGCGGAGCCATTCGAGTCGGCGACAGGATCGAGGTGCTCGATGATTAAGGTTGGTATCCTGACGGTCAGCGACAGTTGCGCCCGGGGCGAGCGAGAGGACCTCAGCGGCCCGGCGATTCAGGAGCAGTTGCAGGCTGCAGGCTGTAGGCCGGGGGCCGTAGACGCCTCCAGTCTCCAGCCTCCAGCCTCCGGCCTCTTTGCGGTCTGCGATGCTCGTATCGTCGCGGACGATCGGGACGCGATCGCCCGCGAACTCGTTCGCTTCTGCGACGAGCAGGCCTGCGAACTGGTCTTCACCACAGGCGGGACGGGCCTGGGCCCTCGCGACGTGACACCGGAGGCGACGGCGTCGGTGTGTCAGAGGCTCGTGCCGGGACTTGGAGAACTGATGAGAGCCGAGGGTCGAAAGCATACGCCGTACGCCATGCTCTCTCGCGCCATCGCGGGTCTTCGCGGCGGCACACTGATCGTCAATCTTCCGGGCAGTCCCCGGGCGGTTCGCGAGTGCCTGGAAGCTCTCGTCGGCGTTTTGCCGCACGCGGTCGAGATGATGCGAGGTGGCGGACATTGAAGCGGAGAACATACAGCATGACAGGCGGACGTTCTTGAGAGGATGAGATCATGAGAAGACATCTTGTCAGCGTAGCAGTGATCTTGACGGTTCTTGGGGCGGCGTTGGCAATCGCGCAGCAGGATGAAGCGGCCAAACAGCGGTGGCTGCAGTGGCGGGAGACGCAGAACAAAGCGATCCAGGCCATCCAGGCCGACGGCGTGAAGCTCCGGGCCGCGTTCGACGAGGTGGGCAAGATCATGCCGACCCCCGAGAAGTGGGCGAGCCTGTCCGAGCAGGAGAAGGAGAAGTTTCGGCAGGAGAATCGGGCCCGGTGGGAAGGGCACCTCAAGATTCTCAGCGACATCGAGGAACAGGTCGCGGTTCTGAAGGGGCCCTGGCAGCTTCGCAACGAGTTGGATGAAGCGGTGCAGGAGCTTACGGCGATTCGGGACCTGGCCAAGGAAGAGAAGGCGCCGAAGGCCGCGGAGCGAATTCAGGGTCTGATCGATCGGCGCCAGGCCAAGTACAATGAAACCATCCAGAAGTTCGGCCCCCAGCAGTAGCGGAGGAATCGCCATGGAAACCACCTTCGGCTTGTCGGAACCGATGGATCTCTCGGCGTCCGCCTCAGCATCCGGATCCTTGCGCGTCACGTCCATCGACGTGGTCCGCAGCCTGGTCATGTTCACCATGATCTTCGTCAACGACATCGCAGGAGCGTCGAGCGAGATCGTCCCCGCCTGGATGCGGCACTATCACGGCCCCGACGGCATGACCTTCGTCGATCTGGTTTTCCCGGCGTTCCTCTTCATCGTCGGCATGTCGATCCCCTTCGCGTTGGGTTCTCGCATCATGCGGGGCGAGCCGTGGTGGAAATGCCTGGGGCACGTCGTGGCTCGCACGTTGTCGCTGCTGTTCATCGGCGTCCTCATGGTCAACGAGTCGCCCGACTCCGGCCAGATGGGCTGGTCCGCCTCGCTTTGGTGCACGCTGATGTACCTGTCGGCGATCCTGTGGTGTGGCTCGATCTCCCCGATGCGAGGAGCCGCGTCTTCGCCGGATCGAAAGCGGATCTTCGATACTGTCAGTAAGGTCCTTCGCGTCGCCGGCTTTGCCTGCCTGGTGTGGCTCGCCTTCGCCTGGCGCGGCGAGAACGGCCGGCGGATCATCACGCTCTCTCCCTTCTCCATCAACACCGAATGGTGGGGCATCCTCGGTCTGATCGGCTGGGCGTACCTCGTGTCGGCGATTGTATTTCTCTTCTTTCGAGGTCATAGCACGGCTCTCCTGGGCTGCGTGGCGTTGTTGATGTGCC
Source organism: Phycisphaerales bacterium (assembly GCA_039679525.1). GTDB lineage: Bacteria > Planctomycetota > Phycisphaerae > Sedimentisphaerales > Anaerobacaceae > PLanc-01. Next base: position 2,723 of record JBDKUU010000134.1, read on the forward strand.
TGTACCCCGCGAGTCGGGCCGGAATGTTCGAGCACTTCCCTCTGGCCCAGTACGTGGGGATCGGAGAGACGCTTGGCTCCCAGGCGGCCATCTCGGTCGCGGGCATGCTCCTGGTCTCCGTCCTCGTCAATCCGGACACGCGAAGCAATCGCTCGCTGATTCGCTTCGCGGCGCTGTTCATCGCAGGCTGTTCGGCGGCGGCGTTGTTGCTCGACGGCCTCTATGGCATCAACAAGAATGCCGCGACCCCATCGTGGTGTCTGTGGGCTTGTGCGATCACTGCGGCGATCTGGCTGGCGATCCATTTCCTCTGTGAAACCCGGGCCGGCAGTCTCCTCGTCGGGCCGCTCTCTGTCGCCGGCCGGAACGTCCTATTGGCGTATCTCCTGAGTAACATGCTCTGGTTCGTTCTGGATCTGTCGCGGCTGGGCGGTTGGTACGGCCGGCTCGCCGAACCCCATCTTGCCAACGCGGTCGCCCGGTCGGCCGGAGTCGCCGTCGTCATTCTCGCGTTTTCCGTGGTGCTCAATCGTCTCGGCTTTCGCCTGAAGCTGTAGACCGGAGTTGGAGGCAACGAATGTTCGATGAGAGCCTTTGTAGGGTGGGTTCTCAACCCACGCATCAATCACGGGTTGATCGAAGAACGCGTGGGCTAAGAGCCCACCCTACGATTCTGATGCTGGCTGGCATCTTCGTAGGATGGGCTTCAGCCCATGCGGACAATCCCGCGATCGACCGTCACACCCTTGTGACGCGGCACAACATTACGCTGAATAAGCCCGATCCGTTGACTCCATTGAGCGTCGGCAACGGCGAATTCGCCTTCACCGCCGATATCACGGGTCTCCAGACGTTCCCCGAGTATCATTCAAAAGGCATGTCGCTGAACACGATGTCCCAATGGGGCTGGCACAGCGAACCGAATCCGAGGAACTACACTTTGGCGGACGCCTTGAATGAATACACGGCGGCCGGTCGGAAGATCCCCTATGCGTCCGGCGGCTCTCCGTCCGGCGGCTATTCACCCGCCGCGGACTGGCTGCGGGCCAATCCCCATCGATTGCACCTGGGCCAGATCGGACTGCACATGACCAAGTCCGATGGTTCGCCGGTGGAAATCGGCGATTTGACCGACAGTACTCAGACCCTCGATTTGTGGTCCGGCATTTTGTCCAGTCGCTTCAAGGTGGAAGGGCAACCGGTGAACGTGAGCACCGTCTGCCACCCGACCCGCGATCTGCTGGCGGTTCGAATCGAATCGCCTCTGCTGGAGAATCAGCGATTGACGGTCCGGCTTGCGTTTCCCTATGGCAGCGCGGAATGGGGACAGGCTGCCCAATGGAATCTCGCGGATCGACACACGACGGTCTGCCGCATCAGCGAGCGGCAAGCGGATCTGACGCGGACCCTCGACGCGGATCGCTACTTCGTCCGTGCGGCGTGGTCGGCCGGCGGACAGATCGAGACGCTGTCTCAACATGAATACGAGATCCGCCGGCCGAGCGGGGCGACGCTGGAATTCATCATCGCGTTCGCGCCGTAGGAGATCGC
>JBDKUU010000135.1:0-1828 GCA_039679525.1 Phycisphaerales bacterium
TCAACGTCGAGAACCAGAAGCGGGACGAGAACTCCATGCTCATGTTTTATCACCGGTTGATCCACCTGCGGCAGAATGAACCCGCGTTGCGGGTCGGGCGGTACCGTCCGGCTTGCGTCTGCGGCAACGTCTTCGGCTTCTTTCGAGAGTACGGCGAAACTCGGTTCCTCATCGCGGTCAACCTCGGTCACGAAGAAGGGCGGATGATCCTGCCCGGCCATCTGCGGACGCAGGGCGAGGTCGTGATGGACACCCACCCCGATCGCATCGGCAGGGCAATCGGCGACGAGATCGACATGGCCGGCGACGAGGGGCTGATCGCCGCAGTGCGGTGACACGAGGGATCGCCGACGCCGAGCCAAGCAGGTCCACAGAAGTCTCTGGACAGTCTGATACACACAGACGCCATGGAGATTTCAAATTTGAGATTTGAGATTTGAAATTCAAGACAGGCTCTCGGCCGGCGCCGGCGTTTTGATCATTCGTGCTTTGGGTTTTGGATTTGTTTCGGATTTCGAATTTCGTGCTTCGAATTTCACCTCGGTCCGCTCGCCGGCCACCACGTTGGGCCTTGCACAAATCTCTCCCGACCGTTATGACAGGTCGCTCGTCAAGCCGTCGTCGACGCGTCGCAGGACGCGGGCCGCAGCCTAAGGTCCGAAAATAGACGCCTTGTGTCTTGCGGAATTCGGCCGGGACGGTACGATGGCGGAGCGTGCTTCTCATTGGAGAAACGCCTAGAGTGGGATGGGCTATTATTCAGGCAAGGAAGGAACGACCAATGGCGATTTTGGAACGAAGCATCGTAGGGGACCTCATCAATTTCCGCGGCATGGTGTACGCTCCCCTCAATGAAAGCGGCGTGCTCTTCCTCTTCGGGAAGGTGGCCGACGACCTCAATATGTACATGGAGGAAATTCGGCCGGAATCCCCCGACGGCATCGCCCGGCGGTTCACGGGCAAGGGCTGGGAGCGTCTCCGCGTGGAATTCGAGTATCGCTCCGGCGATTTCAAGCAGCATGGCGGCGACGCCGAACGGTGCGACCTGATCGTCTGCTGGGAGCACGACTGGGCCGGTTGCCCGGTGGAGGTGATCGAACTGCGGGACCGGATCAGGGAGATGGAGAACTGGCCCATCCGCCGGCCCGATGAGCCCGTCGGCGGCGAGGAGGGGGAGGACCTGGACGTCTGGTTCGACGAGCACGAGGTGCAGGACCGGATTCGCGGCCTGTTCCAGTCCCTTGCCGAACACGTCAAGTCCGTGGACGAGCAGTGTTTCTTCCGCGTCGGCAAGACGGCGATTTCGTTCTACAGCCCCGAGCGGACGTTCATTCACGTGCAGCCCCGTCAGAGCAAGCTGCGTCTCGTGCTCTTCACCGGCGGCGAGGCCCTGGAGGGCGTGCAGCCGATCGGCCGCAAGAGCTCGGGCCAGAAGTGGGGCGCTGCTTCCGTGGGGGATCAGGACCAACTGCTGGAGGTCATGGCCGCGGTCGAGGAGTCGCACAAGCGGATCAACGAGGCGATCAAGAGGAACGAGCGCACCGGCTGGCACACCAAGGGCGACGAAGCCGAGGACGATTCCGAGGCGTGAGGAATATGCGATCATCGAAAGGCCGGGAGCTGTATCACAACTCCCGGCCCTTCGATGGCTCAACTGCTTCCTATTGTTTTGCCCTGCACCAGAAGTGGACGGGTTCCGCGATGCGCATCAGCAGGGGGATTCGCACGTACAGAGGGATCGTGTAAGGTTTGGCCCGCACGAAGTCGAGGATATCGAACTGCGTTCTGTCGAGCAGCTCCCGCCAGGCGCACTCCGGCAGGAATCGCA
>JBDKUU010000136.1:0-1707 GCA_039679525.1 Phycisphaerales bacterium
CTTACGGCGCCAGGGGCGGGGACTTGCTCTCCGGCTTCCGGAGAGGGTCTGCTCTGGAACAATAGCATCATGTGACATGGATGAGGAGAAAGAAGGTTCTTCACGGAATTGTGGGGACAAGCGGATACGGATTCCGACGCCCCGACGCGCAGCGGCGTTTTGCGCCGAGGGCGTCGGGAATTTATCGCTTTGAGGGCACCAGCATGAAGGGACACTGCACGCCCCGCGTAACGTCCGGCCCCGCAAGCGAACGCCTCGTTCGCGTTCAAGCCGGAGGCGGAAATGCGATAAACTCCCCCTGCACGGCCGCGTCGGGCGTGCCGCTCCGGCAGTTCCGACCCACGAAATCCAGCCGCACAGAGCCAGGATTCTTCGCTGTGCTTCGGTCAGGATGACGCGTCGCGCAGGGCTTTATCATAATTCCGCAGGTGACGAGAAACGTTACCAGCATTCGTGTTTCGGATTTCCTCGGGGAGATTCATCGATCGGCATCAGACGCCGCTGTGACAACGGGCGTCGCACTGGGACGGGGTGATTGACAATTCGGGTTTTCCGGTTGTTCGGATGGGGAAGATATGCGGATTGCCGCGCTGACCTGCCGGAGTTACTACAGCCTCCTGAGGGGGGCTGTGTCGGTGTCACGGTGGGTGGAGAAAGTCGCTGAATACGGGTACGGGGCCATCGCCCTGGCGGACGTCAATTCCATGTCCGGGGTCGTGGATTTGTGCAGGGCTGCCGAGCAGGCAAGCCTTCAGCCGATCGTCGGCGTGGAGATCATGACCGAGGACCGGCGGGCGATTCTCCTGGCCGAGGATGCGCAGGGCTACGGGAACCTCTGTCGACTCACGACGGCAAGGAATCTGGTCCCCGGTTTCGATCTCGTCGAACAGTTGCGGATCGACTGTCGGGGCGTGATCTGCATCTGTACGCAGCCGGGAATGCTGAGCGAACTGAAAGCAGTCCTTCCCGCCGGGTATTTGTTCGCCGGCTGCGGTGACTCGAAGGCGACCGAAGAGGCCGTGACGCGGGGTTTCGAGCCGATCGTCTGGACCGGCGTCAACTGGCTGGAGGATGGGGACATCGAGATCGCCAAGGTACTGGCGAGGATTCGGCAATTGAGCGTAGAGGGTTCGGGCCCTCAGGACGACGGCGGCTTCAAGACGTTGGTCCCCGTTAAACAAATAGAAGAAGAGTTCCGGTCTTGCCCCCGGGCCCTGGCCAACGCCGACAGGCTCGTGGAACGGTGCCGTTTCCGCCTGCTGAGCGGCAAATCGATCCTCCCGAAGATCGAGCTGCCCCAGGGGACGACCAGCGACAGGGAACTGGCGAGGCTCTGTCACCTGGGCGTGGCGAAGAAGTACAGTCCCGCCCCGCACGAGGTCATCAAGCGACTGGAGTACGAACTGGCGACCATCAAGAAGAACGGCTTCACGGACTATTTTCTCGTGGTCCACGAGATCGTCAACTTCGCCAAGCAAAACCGAATCCCCGTCGAGGTCCGGGGCTCGGCCGCGGGCTCCCTGGTCTCGCATGTGCTGGGCTTCACGAGGGTCTGTCCCATCGAGAACCGCCTCTATTTCGAGCGGTTCATGAATCCCGGGCGGACCGATTGTCCCGATATCGACATCGACCTGTGCTGGCGACGGCGGGACGACGTCATCCGGTTCTGCTACGAGCGATGGGGCTTCGAGCGAGTCGCGATGGTCT
>JBDKUU010000137.1:0-2002 GCA_039679525.1 Phycisphaerales bacterium
AACTACGCCTTCGCGGCGCAGGCCTCGGCCGTGGCGCTCAAGTCCGGGGCGTCGGCCAACGCGCAGTACGCCGATGGCGTCGCCGTCTTCACGATGAGCCAGGCGGGCCTGATGTTCGAAGCCTCGGTCGGCGGCCAGAAGTTCGCTTTCGAGCCGCTCTCCGGGCAGAACCAGACCCAATACCAAGCCTCGTCCCAGTGATGGGCGGGGGCTTGATGTAGCCGACGAATTTCGGCCGCACTGTATCTGTTTTGACCTCTTGCGGCTTGACCCCGGGGCCGATCGGCCGTACACTGTGAAAAGTGTTCGGCCGAAAGGTCCCGGGATGCCTCTATGGAACAACATAGCGGAATTGATGGACTACTACATCCCGCCTCTGCCCACCGTCTATTGGTTAGACGTCATCCGTCTGTGCAATCTCAAGTGCGTCATGTGCCCGCAATCGCAGGGCCTCAAACCCCTGCAAACTACGATGCCGGTCGAGGTGTTCAAGGGCACGATCGACGACATCTGTGGAAATCGGCCTCTGATCAAGCTGTATCTCTCGGGCGAGCCGCTCCTGCACCAGGGGCTCTTCGAGATGATCGAATACGCCGGGGGCAGGGGCTGCCGGACCATGCTGCACACCAACGCGACGTCGCTCACGAAGGAAACGGCCGAGCGAATCCTCTCATCGTCGCTGACCTACCTGTGCTTCTCCTTCGACGGTTGCTCGCCGGAAGTCTATGAGAAGCTCCGGCCGCCTTCGCGATTCGAACACGTCAAGGCCAACATCCTGCAGTACCTGTCCCTGCGACGCCAGCGGGGCGGCGCGGGCCCTCGTACGACGATCGAAATCATCCGCATGGACGAGACCGCGGACAAGATCGACGCGTTCGTGGCCGAGTGGCGGGGCATGGGTGTGGACGACGTCCACGTGGCCCGGTACACCACCTGGCACGGCTTGGTGAACGACCGCCGGGTGGAGAAGCCGGCCGCGTCGGCGGGCTACAAACCTTGCGCCGCGCCCTTTTCCCACGGCTGCATCCTGGCCGACGGGACGGTCGTCCCATGCTGCCTGGACGTGAACGCCCGAATGCCCCTGGGAAACGTCGCGGACGGCGGGTTTCGCGAGATCTGGTCGGGCAACGAATACCGCCAATTGCGACTCCGGATGCTCACGGGCGCCCTGGAGCCCGGCGGCCTTTGCGACGGCTGCGACAACCTCTCGCGAGAAGTCTGAGCCGATTCTCTGTCCGCCGTAGGGCAAGCAAGGGCAAACTCCCTCCTTCGTTCCCATAAAAAAAGAACCGCCGCCCGATGAGTACCGGGCGGCGGGGTCGACCTTGCGTTTACCCTTGTATCGGGTCGAAAGAAGGACTTGGCTCAGCCCTTGGCCTTCTCTTCGATCTTGGCCTTGACGATCTTGAGCTCTTCCATGGGCTTGCCCGACGGGCTGCCGGCGGCTTCGAGTTTCTTGACGACGTCCTGGCCTTCGACGACTTCGCCGAAGATCGTGTGTTTGCCGTCCAGCCATTCGGTGGGCTTGAACGTGAGGAAGAACTGGCTGCCGTCCGAGGTGGGCCGGCCCGTGTTGGCCATGCTCAGCAGGTACGGGCGGTCGTGCTTGACGTTCGGACTGATCTCGCTGTCGTAGTTGTAGCCCGGGCCGCCGGTGCCGGTGCCGAGCGGGTCGCCGCCCTGGGCCATGAAGCCCGGGATCACGCGATGGAAGATCGTCCCGTCGTAGAAGCCTTTCTCCGTCAGGAACATCGTGCTGGTGACGTGCATCGGGGCCACGTCGGGCATGAGCTTGATCTTGATGACGCCCTTGTTCGTCTCAAGAACCCAGAAGTAGTCCTTCTTGGGGTCGAACTGCCGCAGTTCGGGCTTCGTCATCTTCAGTTTCCACTCATTTTCCTTACCGAGCTTAGCCATGGCCTCTTCCTCCTGTTTGGCCCTTTGTTTGGCCATTTCTTCCTGTTTGGCCTTCATTTCTTCCCGTTTTGCCTTGACCTTGGCC
>JBDKUU010000138.1:0-7186 GCA_039679525.1 Phycisphaerales bacterium
CAGAAGCGGCTCGGAAATCATGTCGAATGCGTTCATGGCAAACTCCCCGAATCACAATCTCATCTCATACGACGACAAGATCTACCATCACCAAGTAGTCGGGGCGTGTTAGGGTACGATTGGGGAAATGTTAGGATTGTGTTAATCTTGGGTCCATGCCGCTGGCGAAAGGCGAAAAATGCCCGCCGGCCCGCCGCGCAGCGATGAGTCGGCGGACTCCGGATCTGTCCGGTCCTTCCTTTGTCCGGCGATTCCGTCCCAGCCAATTGCAGAGCGGCTCTTCCTCGCCGGTCCTACTTCTTCGCGGCCCGTCGGATCTCCCAGACCAGAATGCTGCGGGCCGGGACTTCTACGTTTGCGCCGTCAACTGTCTCGATGGTCAGCGGCGTGCGAGTCCCGTCCTGCTGGATCGCCGTTGCGGCGATCGGTTTGCCCGAGAACCTGTAGTCCTTGGGGTTCAGGGACAGACGCGACGCGAGCGGACTGTCCGAGACGTTGGCGAACACCAGGATGGTCCTGTTGTCCTGGGGGATCTGCCATGCGCCGGTAAGGACCGCATCGGTGGTGATCGGCCACTGGCCGCTCCATTGCCAGTCCGCCGTCACGGTTGGGACCGGTCCAACAAGGTGGGGCGGGCGGGCCATTCGGCCTCGATAGAAGTACTCGCGAAGCTGATAGCGGAGCCGGATGCAGTCTTTCAGGAAGGGGGCGGAATCGGCCCGCTCGAGGATTTCCGGGCCAAACCAGCCGATCTGCTCGCCGTAGACCAACTGCTGTCCAGCCTTCATGCGATTGGCGAGGTCCTGTGTCGGACCGCCGCGATACGCCCGGCCGAACATCTGGATGGCTCCGCCGTAGACGGCGGAGAACGCCGGGACCATGTCCTGGTTTTGCCAATGCCAGGTGAGATAGCCGTCGAGCCATCTGATGTACGGCTCGGCGTTGCATTCGGTCGTCAGCATGCGGTCGGCGGGCTTGGCCGCGCGGATGGCGTCGAGCAGTTTCCAGTAGCCCTCGGTCCACCAGTGGCCGCCGCCGAGGTCGTGGCCGTGGGAGGCGTCGAAGCACAGTCGCGGAGCCGCGGCCGCGATCTGGTCGATGTAGACGCCGCTGACGCCGTACTCGTTGAAGAGGCGAAGCACGATGTCGCGGACCTGGTTCTGCCACACGGACGTGGTGGGGCACATGACCGCGAGCGTGACGCTGTTGCCGTCGGTCTCCTTGCTGCCGTAGGTCTCGGTGCAGGGCTTGCCGTCTTCGTCTTTCGTGGCGGCGGGGCGGGCCATCTTGGTGAATTCCCAGTCCTCGGCCCCTTTGTCGTGAATGTCCCAGAGCCGGCCGTTGATGTAGGGCATGGGGTACACGCCCGCGGCCTTCAACTCCGCGACGCCCTCGCCGAAGCCGTCCTTCACGGGGAAGTAGTGGGGGTAGTCGTTGTCGAAGGGGATCTGGTGCCAGTTGTACCAGTGAAAACCGGTGGGCAGACCGACCGCCTGCGCGAAGGCCTTGACCTTGGGCACGCAGTCCGAGGCGGGTCCGCCCGTCATGACCCAGGCCGGCAGCTCGCGCATCCACTGCGGGGTGTCTTCCCGGCCGTTGGGCCCGAGCGTGGGCCACCACTTCGCCTCCTTGACGACCCAGTCGCGATAGATCATCGCGGCGTCGAACCAGTCGCCTCGCAGCAGTTGCCACCTTGCCACGCCCGGCAGCTCGAAGCCGACGCCGGGCTTGCCCATGTTCGGGACGGGATGGTCGAAGGTGAAAGCGACCGCCTGTTTGTCCGGCCGGCCCTGTGCGAACAGGTCCTTCGTGGAGCCGTAGGGATCGTGCATGCCGAGGTAGAGGCCGGTGCCCCGGATCGGGTTATAGGCGGCCATGTACTGCATGGCGGTCCAGCCGCCGGGAGAGGTGCCGCAGCGTTTCTCCGCCTTGGCCCACATCGTGGACAGCTCGACGCCCGACGTGACCTGGGCGAACACCTTTGCGCTTTCGCCCAAGTCCCGCACGGCGACCTGCGGGAAGACAACATGCCAGAGGGCCCACCGCGGATTCTCGTTCGCGATCTTCATGTCCCAGATCAACGCGCTCGTGTTCGGATCGGTGTCGAGCGTCAATTCGACGTTGATTCCGCCCAAGCGGGCATCGGCCGGCGTGCCAAACGTGAGCGTGTAGCTGTTCTTGACCTCGCTGTAGGCCGTCTGAGCTTGCTTCCAGCCCGCGTCGGCGGTCAACGTGCGCAGTTCCTTGGTTTGCGTATCGCGCAGCACCACGGAGAACAGCGGCAAAGGCTCCGCGGCCGACAGTTCCTGACCGGTGCCTGCGTCGCGGAGACTGGCGACTCGCAGGCCTTCTTTCACATTCTCCAGGACGATCCGCAGGTCGCCCGCCGGCACTTGGACACGTCCGGGCACGGACATGTCCGGCCGGGAAGCCTTGGTCGGGGCGGCAAAGACGCTGCCCGCCATGAGAGAACACCACGCGACGCAAGCCAGCAACATGGTCGACGACCGGTGCAAACACGCGATCTTGTCTCTTCGCATACAGAATTCTCCTGGCCGCTGCCCTCCGCGACGATCAACTCTCAGAATCACGATGGGCCCAGGATACCCTCGTTCCCCTGGTCAGGCAAGACGTGGGAACCCGGTGTCTGTGCAAGTTCCCGGTCGTCGGGAGTCTATGCGACCGATGGGCATGGTTCGTAGTGACGCCGTGAGGCGTTATCTTCTCTCCGCGTCACTGGGGCCGGTCGAGCCGATACTGGTAGTCGGGCCAGAGCGGACAGTTCAGATCGATCCATTCCTTCAAGGCCCGAAGCTCCTCGGGTTCGAGGTGCACGTCGCGATGCGCCTCGGACTTGAGAGCGGTGAACAGGGGGCTTTGGAGCGTGCCGAAACTGAATGGTTCAGCCTTGAAATGCCGCGAGCCCCAGGCCCAATCGAAGTAGTGGACCCAGCCACCGGTGATGAGCGAGCGGTAGGAGGCGGGGACGCGATTGGGGTCCCGCACGCCGCGGAGGTCGGGACGGAATTCCGGACGGCCGTCGTGGCAGGCGGCGCAGCGGTTGTTCAGGACCGGCTGGACGACGCGCTGGTAGTCGAAGGGCCCTGCGCCCCACGGCGGCGGGGTGAGGGGCTGCGCCGCCGAAGCCATCGCGGTTCCCGGCCGGCGGGACCTCGGAACCGCCCGGCGGTCGTCGTGACATCCGATGCAGCCTCGCTGTTCGCCAGGCTGTAGTTGGACGACGCTGCGCATTCGCTGGATCTCGTTGAACTGGGCGTCGAGGGCCTGGAAATAGAGCACCTTGCCGGCGGGTGCGAGGAACTTCGCCGACCCGTCGGGGGCGACCTCGACGGTTCCGAACGCCGCTTTGGCGACGAAGCTGGGCCAGCCGAGGTTCTCGGTGATCGTGATTACGTCGCCTTTCGAGACGGCGCTTCCGGTGCGGAACGAGTGCGGCTCGAGGGCGTTTCGCGTGCGGGTCAGATAGCTTCGCGGCGGGCCCTGCACCAGGTGGACGGGGCTGGCGTAGAAATCCTCAAACGCCTCGTGATCGGCGCAGTACTCGCCGCTCGGGAGCATGTCGAGGCCGGAAGGGACCTCTTCGACGACGCGCAGATATCGGACTGTCCCGCGTTCGACGCCGGAGCCCAGGCCTTCGTAGACGTCCTGCACGACGAACTCGCCCAGGCCGCGGGCCGCGAGGTTGGGATCGATCGCGCTGGCCAGGACCGGCGGCTTGGAGCGCGGGCGGAGCGGACTGGGCCGTTTGCTGCTGATTCGCGGATCGAGGTACAGCAGCTCGCGGTTGCCGTAGCGGTCGATGAGGTAGAGTCCCCAATGGTCGCCGTCGCCGGGGTTGTGGCTGACCAGGAAATGATCGCGGGACACCGGCGTCGGGTCGCGGAAGGTTCGCGAATACGAGCGATCCATCTGGTATTGTGGCGGCGTGTCGGGCGTGATGTTGACGATGGCGGCGGTGTCGTAGGGCTGGCGGCTCAGATCGATCAGCACCGTCGGGCCCTGATGATCGCCGTGGGAGATGAGCGTGGCGACCACCTCGCGGGATTCGGGGACCTCGCACGCATGGCCGTAGGAGTAGGGGGTGTCGTTGCCGAAGACCAGTTCGGGACCCGTGCCGTCGGGACGGATCGCCCAGAGCGTGTGGCCGAAATCGGCCCCTTTGTCCTGATACTCCGACCGCGTCCAGAGTATCCGGCCGTCGCTCATGATCGAGGGATCCCACTCGCTGAGGTTGGCGTGGGAGAGCCGGCGGATGCCCGAGCCGTCGGGCTCCATGCGATGGAGCACGTAGGCCTGGGGTCGCCAGCAGAGGAATCGCACGTGACATCGCGTGGACATGAAGCCCAGGCCGCCGTCGGGCAGGACCACCGGATCGAAGTCGTGGAAGGGGCCCTCGGTCAATCGTCGCAGGCCGCCGCCGTCGGCGTTCACCGACCACAGGTGCCAGTAGGACTTCCATCCGTCGACCTCGGGCTTGTCGGGCCGGTATGCGAAGTACACGGTGCGAGCTTCGAAATCGCAGACCGGGTGACGCGCGATGCCCTTGCTCGCATCGAACAACTGCCGGACGTGGCCGTGGGCGGGGTCCAGGCGGCCCTGACCGTCGCGGGGAATTTCGAGCACGTAGATGCCGCCGCCGGGGGCGAAGAGGGAGTCGAAGTGATCGCTGTAGTTGTGCGAGGACTTGAGCGGATGGTGTTTCGCGAAGAGCACTCGGTCGAGGGACGCGAGCAGGGGGTCGCGGAAGAAAAGGTCTCGTTTGGCTTGCCGGGCCTGGAGATAGAGAGCGTCCGCGGCCTTCGCGTCCAGGTTCTCGGCAGCCCGTCGGCGCAGGTCTTGCAGGGTCTCGCGTTCCCGCGTCGTGTCCACGCCGCGTTTGCTCAGGCGTTCGATCAGATCGCCAAATTGCGTCAGCGTGCGGGTCGTCGCGTCCATCCGGGCCAGCCGTCCCCAGTAGGGCTCGCCGCCGGGGTTGGCGGGGCGGTCGTGGACCAGGGGAGAGAGATAGTCCTCGGCGTTCAATGTCGCCCACGTCTCTCGCTCCCGCAGAAACGCATACTCGACGACGCCCGCCCAGGACTTGTCGGACAGGGCGGCCGCCGGGAACTGAAAGCCCGCCTCCGCGAACGGCGACGCGTCGTAGGTTTGACGAGCGACCGAGGTCCAGGCCTGCCCGTCCTGCGAAACCAGGATCTCGACCTCCGCGGGCTGGCGGTCGCGATAGCCGCCGGTGCGGTCGCGGGAGAGGATCATGCGCGAGACTCTCGCCTGCTCCGGCAACTCGATCTGGGCCCACTCCACGCCGTCGGTCTGCGGGATCCAACTGTGCGGGTTGCCGTACTGCCCGTCGTTGAGGTGCGCAACTTTGTGCAGCGGATGATCGAGGGCCGACGACGCGGTTGCCTTCGCGCCGCCGGCGGCCAGAGCCAGGTTGCGATCGCCTGCGGGACCGTAGATCTCCAGTTCGTCCACGCACGCCTGGCCGCCGAAGGTGCGATGGATCTGGAAACGGATGAAGCGAGCGGTCTGTTCCCCGAACTCGACGACCGCAGCCCCGACGGGGCAAACCTCTCCGGCCAGACGCGATAACTCGATGCGGGTTTCTTCCTCGACGGTCAGCCCGGCCTCAACCGCAGCCGAACAGTTCACGGCCAACCCCAGCAGGAGTACGAAACAAATCAATCTGGTGAGCCGCATCGAAGATCTCCCACGAACGTCAACTCCGATTCGCCCGGCATAGCGTCCGAGCCGCCGACGTCATTGTACCCGAAGCCTCGGCCGTCGCCAGTAGTCTCATCGGATCAGCTACGCGTGAATTTTTGCATCCTGGGCGGGACTGACGCCGAACATGCGCTTGTACTCCCGGCTGAACTGCGGGGCGCTCTCGTAGCCGACGGCAAAGGCCGCGGCGCTGGCCGTGCAGCCATCCTGGATCATCATGAGACGCGCCTTGCCCAATCGGACGCCCTTGAGGTATTGGAGAGGCGACCGGGCAGTGACGGCCTTGAATTCTCGATAGAAGATGGACGGGCTCATCCTGGCCTGGTGTGCGAGCGATTCGACATCGACCGGGTTGGCGTAATTCCGGTGCAGATGATCCAGGACTCGGCTGATCCGGCCGAAGTGCGTGTCCCTTGCCGCCAGGGCGCGGAGCGCATCGCCTCGCTCGCCCTGCAGCACGCGGTAGACGATCTCTCGAACGAATTGCGGGCCCAGGACTTTGGAGTCGGTTGGCGACTTCAGACAGTCGAGAAGACGGACCGCCGCATCCTTCAAGGGTCGGGTGAGCGGGCTGGCGTACAAGCCGCGAGGGATCGGCTGCGCACCGGGAGACTCGCCGTCCATTTCCAGAAGCAGTCCGCCGATCATCGCAGGATCGACACGGATCGTGAGCGACAGGTACGGTTCCGCTGCACTGGCGCGGGGAATCTCACACTCGGCCGGCATCGGCACAGCCGTGACGAGGTAGTTGTCGGCATCGTAGATGTAGACGTCGCCACCGAAATACACACGCTTGGACCCCCGGGCCACGATAAGGATCCAAGGCTCATAAACGGCGGCATGCCGCGGCAGAGGCTGCGTGATGCGAAAGAGCGTGACGCCTGCCAGCGACGTGGAATTCTGCCCTTCTTGCGCGGCCAACTCGCTCAGGAGCGTCGCCAGTCGATTGTCTGTGGGGATCTTCATGACTCCCGATCCTACGCCGCAATGCAGGATTAGGCAAGAAATTCGTAGGTTCAGGCATTGATTGAATAGCCGCCCCGGTCCATACTGCGATGGGCAAAGGCAGGCGTGACCTGCCGCCGTAGTCCGAGGACCAGAATACAGAGGAGTCCTATGAGAACGCTATCGAATCGATGCTGTCGCAGGCTGGTATTAGCCATCTCCGGCTGCTGTCTGTTCACGACCGTCGCCCGGGCGGCGGATTGGGCGCAGTATCTTGGACCGGCCAGAAACTCGACGTCGCCGGAAAAGGGGCTCTTGCGCTCCTGGCCCGAGAAAGGGCCGCAGGTGCTGTGGACGGTCGCGGTCGGCATTGGCTATGGCGGACCTGTCGTCAAGGACGGCAAGGTGTACTTGCTCGACAGGAACGACAAGGTCGGCGACAATCTGCGGTGCTTGGACCTCTCCAACGGCACGGAACTCTGGAATTTCGCCTACGATG
>JBDKUU010000139.1:0-5495 GCA_039679525.1 Phycisphaerales bacterium
CCTCGGGGGCCGGCAGAACCGCCGCGACGATGAAGCACGCCGCGGCCATGACGCCCGCCACACCCATCAAGATCAGTATGCCCTTGCGAATGAACGGTGCGGGTCTTCGAACGGTGTTCTCTTGATCCATCGATGCCAAGCTCCGGGAGAAGTCCGCCGCAGACGATCACTTCATCTTGCGGATGCGGACCTCGATCTTCGAGTCCTTCAACAGGTCGACAAGCTGGTTCGCGTCCGTCTGGCCGTAATGGTACGGGTACAGAATCCGCGGCTGGAACATCTTCGCGGCGTGAGCCGCCATTTCCGGCGTCATCGTGTAGGGCAGATTCATCGGCAGAAACGCGACGGCGATGTCCTTGAGCTGCGACATTTCGGGAATATCCTCGGTGTCGCCCGCCACGTAGACGCGAGTCTTAGCGAAGTTGATCACGTAGCCGTTGCCGACGCCCTTGGGATGGAAGGGCTCGCCGTCGGGCCTCTTGTGGACAATGTTGTAGGCGGGCACCGCCTCGATCTTGAGCCCGTCGACAGTCATCGTCTGGCCGTTCTTGATGACCGTGCCGTCCGGCACCTTGTCGGCGCAGGCCTGGGTCATCAGGACCTTCGTCTGATCCTTGCGAATCAGGCCCAGGGCCTTCGGGTCGAGATGGTCCGGATGCTCGTGCGTGATCAGAACGAGGTCCGCCTTGGGCATCTTGGAGTAGTCGCCCTCCCGGCTGACCGGATCGACGTAGACGAACTTGCCCTGGTACTCGAACATCAGCGACGCGTGGCCGATGAACGTGATCTTCAGATCGCCGGCCTCGGTCTTGATCGTGTCCTGCTGAGGCGGTTTCGGGGCCTCGGCATTCTTCTCGGCATTTCCCGCAGCCGCCCACGCAACGCTCATGCTCAGCAACGCCATCATGATTCCCGCCTCCCCAATTCGCCAGGCTCTCGCAATCCCGATCATAGTCATTCTCCTTTCCCTGCACCCAACGTTACGCGAATGCAACGCACGGCATTCCACAATCATCGGGTTTCTATGCTACCGCACAGTCCGGAGAATTTGAATACTCTTTTGCCGTTTGAGGGCATGCGAATGGTACAGCACCCACCAGAATAGAATGGCCGGCGTGATAAGGAGGACGCCCAGTTGGCGTGTGTCACTTGACGCTGTACATCGCCTCGCTCGCGGCGCTCCATTGGCCGTTGTAGAGAACCCGCGCTTTGACGTGCGTATTGGCGGTCAGCGGGATGGGATCGGCGTACCGCGTTACCGCGGGGGCGACGCCGAGGTCGTTTCCGGAACCGCCCACTTCGGCGACGAGCTTGACGGAGATCAGGAAGTCGGAACTCGTCGCGCCTGCGTTCATCGCCTGGATGGCCAGAACGTTGCCGCTCTGGCGGAGCAGATCGATGTGAGAAGAAATGTCAAAGTCGACCCACGACACGGCGTCCACGTCGGAATGGCTGCCGGTGGCGGCGGAATTCCATTGAGGCGTTCCCGTGAACAGATCCCGGGCCACCTCGACGCCGTTGATGTACGCGACAAACGCATCGTCGTAGCGTACCTTCAGAGTGAGGCCGGCCAAGCGGCTCAGATTCTCGGCCGTGAGGGTGAACGGCACGCGAACGTAGCAGCTCGAATTCAGGCCGTACATCGCGTTCGCGACGTCGATCTTGAAGTACGGCTCGTAGCCGGTGCTCCGTTCGAAGCCGACGCCGCCTGTGCCGCTGGTCCAGCTCGAATCGTCGAAGGGTTCGCCGCCCCGCCACGCCTGGCCAATATCGCCCTTGGGGACGAGAACCCGCTTGGCCGCGTCTTCGGCGACCAGGGTATTCTCGACCGCCTGCTGAGCGCCGCTGCCGGGAATCCGAGGGTCGCCGCCATTCAGCGTGAAGTAGATCGTCCCCTTGCCGTTCGGGTTGACCATGGTCAGCACGTCGCCGGAGGAGATCGGGCCGCCGTGCTGAGCGACCTCGTTGATGTAGAACACCGGCGGATCGATCGTCGGATAGAGCTTCTCGGCCCGCAGCACGTTGATCAAGGCGTAGGAATTGGCCGTGTCGTGGATCGCGGGGATGTAGTTGTCGATCACGTTGTCACGCTCCAGAAGCCAGGAATCCTCCCGCGTGAAGTAGTAGTCGGGTCCGTGCGGGACCGGCGGGTACATGATGTGGTTGATGTCCGTGAGCGGATTGGGCTGCTGGAGCGTGCTGCCGTAAGGCGTGGTCGCCTTGACGTCGCCCCAGCGGGCGGATTCGGCCACGATGGCCTTGTCGATCCAGCTTGCGACGTCGCGGTAGCGGGCCTGCGATGCGGCGACGCTCAGGGCGCCGTCGTTGAAGCAGTGCTTGTACACCCGGTCGGCGAAGAGCAGGCGGAACTCCTCGCTGGTCCGCATCTTCTGAAAGAGAGCCCCTACGCCGTTGCCGTTGTCGATGCGGGTTGCGGCCCGGCCGTGATAGTCCAGCACGATTTCCTGATCCCAGGCGAAGAAGCGGAACTTGCCGTCGCCGCTGACCGCGTTGGCGGCGGCGTACCCGTTGTGATGGGGCCAGTCCTCCGCGTCCGCATAGAAATGCAGCAGCATGTAGTCGGCGAAGTCCTCCAGGTCCAGGTAGTCCCGGATCTTCACATACCCCGCGAACGTGGACGGATCGACAGCCATCATCGCGCTCCAGCGGGCGCCGCCGGACGAGAAGTCCGCATTGACCTCCCAGTCCTCGGGCTCTCCGCCCAGGTGGTCCGCCATGAAGTCCTCGGCCACGCGCTCGCTGAGGTTGTAGAGGCCGAAGTACAGGCCGTTGACGTAGAGGTGCACGAAGCGGCTGTAGCTGGACGGCTGGCCCATGTCGCGGAGGCTCTCTTTCATCCACGTGTCGCGGATGTACTGGGCGTCGTTGGGCCGATAGCGGCTCGCGTCCCAGGAGGCGAGGGCCCAGGAATCGCAGAAGCCGCCGCGAAGGATGAGCTGATTGAATTTGTCGACTGTCGACGCCGGGAAAAGCGGATACCTCAGTTTCGACGGGCCGTACTGGCTTGTGAACGTCACACGCATGGAATGTTTCTGCATGCGGTACGGCCGCCGGCTGGAGCCGCCATGGGTCTCGATCTTGCAGTCGTGTTGGAAACCCTGTGTGCCGTCGGGCAGAATGTACTCGATGGAGCACTTGCGTTCCCAGAGGCTCTGCGGATTGGCCCAGATGCCCGAGGCGCTGCTGATGAAATCGTCCGGCTTCATCGAGATCGACACCGACGGGATGTCCAGGAGCGCGTCGCGGACGGAATAACCGGGCAGCGTGCTGTTGACCACGCGGGGGTCCATCGCATAGTCGGCCGGGACGATCCCGCCGACCTCGGCGTTGTAACCCCAGTCCGTCGGCCAACCGGACGGCTTGGGGCCCTGGAGAGCCACATCGTCGACGAAGATGTAGGAGTGCGTCGTGACGGCCGCGGGCTTCCATCCTGTCTTGAACGCCGCGGACCGCACAAGAGCGGTCTTCGCGACGTGGAGGGGAGCGACGGGATCATACACGAGCCCGTGGTCTTCCGCCGGCTCGGCCCCATCCAGGGTGTATCGAATCACGGCGTTCGGCGTGTCGCACAGAATCCACAGATCGAACGGTTCGTCGTAGAATCCGCGTTCGTGGCTGTGGACCGTCTGAGCGACCAGGCCGGAGAAACCTCGCTCGTTGACCCGCCCCGGCGTCGGCGGCGAGAAGTAGCACAAAGTCCCGTGCCACAGGCCGTAGGAGATGTCCGTCTCTTGCGGCGGATACGACGGAGCGTACTCGCTCGCGATGTCGCCCGCGGCATCGACCAGGGCCAGATACTCGCCATCTTTGTTGAGGGAAAAGTTGGTGTGAAGACTGCCCGCCTTGTCGACGCAGTCCGCCATCGGCCGGCCCGACGCGAAGACCACCAGGTAGCCCTTCGCGGGCAACTGAGTCCCTGCGGGGAAAGGCCACTTCGCGAGATCGTTCGCATCATCGGTGAGACGCCAGCCGTCGAGGGACACCGTCCGCGAGCTGCCGTTGTACAGCTCGATCCAGTCGGAGGCGTCGCCATCCCCGTCCAGCAGGCTGCGGCCGTTGGATGCCACGAACTCATTGATCACGACAGACGAGACCTCGGGCCCCTCGACGACCGGCGGCTCCTGATCGTCGGGAGCTCCGTCCTCCAGAATAAAACCGTTCATCACGAAGAAGGCCTGCGTCACGTCCGCAAACGGCTGCTTGTCGAACGACAAGACGATCGGATGCAGTCCGTCCGACACGATCGTCGTCTTGAACTTCGTCATCGCCTCGGCCGGGATGTCGCCGCTGGAGATGTCGATGCCGGTCGTGGTCTTCATGCCCCCGGCGTCGCCGACCGTCACATTGAAGAGCCCGGTCTGATCTTCGGGATCATGATGATAGGAGATCCAGGAATAGCTGCCGGCCGGGAGCCCGCTGATGAGCAGGACGAAGGGATTGGCTTTCGCCACCCGGGCGTCGGTCCCGATCCAATCGACGACAAGATCGGAGCCCGATGACCTGCGAATCATCTGCCTGGCTTCCTGGGCCGGGTTGTTGGTCCAGGCCGGCGTCACCAGGACGGCGGCGCCAAAGGCGGTGTAGCTCTGCGGCGTGAACGTGGCGGCGGATTCGTGGGCCGCGAAGTAGCCCTGCCAGCCTGCTTCCACCGGGCCGCCTGTGGGCGTGAAGTCGATCTTCAGGGAGGCCGCGAAGGCCGGAGCCGCAAGCAGCCAGGACATCGCAACCAGCAAGATGGCGACTCTTTTCATGCTCACTCCGTAGCCGACCCGCTCAAACAAAACAACGGGGCTCATGCCGTACGGACATGAGCCCCGCGAGATCACTCAGCAGAATGCTGCACTTCACACCGTCCCTTACGGCTTATCGAACGGCTTCGTCCGGCCCGCCAGCGACGCCATCTCGGCGTCCGAGAGGGCTCTGCTGTACAGGGACAGCTCGTCCATCAGGCCGGGGAAATAACGCGAAGGCTCTTCGGACCGCAGCACGCCCAAGGCCAGTTTCTGTACGGCCTGGTCGAACGGAGTGGCGTTCGCCGCGGTGGCGGCCGGCATGCCGTTGACGTAGATCGTCATGGCGTCGGCCGACTTGACGATGCCGACATGATACCACGCGCCGTCGCTGTAGTTCATGTTGCTGTAGAGATCGGTGCCGCCCGTGGCGGCGATCGGAGCGCGGTGCAGGTAGCGGAGTTGACCGTCGGTCCCCACTTCCAGCAGCGTGCCGTACACGTACCCCGACGGCCTGTACGCCGCCAGGATGTCCCTTTGGCCGGACCCGCCGGTCACCTGGAACCACAGGGCCACCGAATACACAGGCAGATCGAAGTTGCCTTCGACGGTGACATAGTCGCTGACGCCGTTGAGCTGGATCGCCTGGCCGACCTTGCCGGGGACGTAGGTGGGCGCGCCGGCCACGGTCCCGGGATGGGCGCCCGTGCTATCCTTGACATCGCCCTCGAACTTGTACTGGAG
>JBDKUU010000140.1:0-6441 GCA_039679525.1 Phycisphaerales bacterium
GGGGGATCTCGGCGTAGCAGATGGACGTGTCCGCCGCGCCGTAATAGATCTTCAGGGTCTCGTCTTCGAAGAGCAGGCCGCACGTGAAGACCACGTTGCCGAAGAAGCCGCCGCGTTCATAGTCCGCCTCGGGGGCAAAGAGCGGCGTCCTCGATCTGGCCAGGACTCTCCATGGCTGTTCGGGATCGAGCAGCAGGGCCCCGAGACAATAGCGATGGTCGCGGTCGGCCCCATGGTAGACCTCGACCCAGCCCTCGTCGATGCGGAAGGGGGCCGCCCCGGCCCCGATACGGGTCTCGTCCCACATCCCGTCGCGAGTGCCGACGAGGTGCCGATGATTGCCCCAGCAGAGCAGGTCGGGCGACTCCGCCAGCCAGATGTCGTTCCGCAGAAACAGCGACGAGTGCGGACGGTGCAGAGCGTAGTATCGACCGGCGACAGTGGCGGGAAAGAGCGTCACGTCCTTGTTGTCGGGGTGGAAGATGACGCCGAGGCGGTCGAAGGATTCGAAGTCTCGCGTCGAGGCCAGGCACGTGGTGACTCCGACCGGGGAGACGCCGACGTAGGCAACGTAGTGGACACCGTCGATCGTGGTGACGCGGGGGTCTTCGATGCCGAACGTCTCGTATTCGGTCGCCGCCTGGAGGGCCGGGGTCCCTTCGACAACGAAGCGGATGCCATCGTGACTTCTGGCGACGCGCAGATGCGAGATGGACGTGAGATACGTCTGGCCCGGCCTCAGGATCAGCCGCGGATCGGAGAAATCATTGAGCGGGTCGTCGCGGGCGAAGGGCTTCAACACGATTTCTTCAGAGGTGAGATCGTAAATGGGGCACAAAACAGCCTCTTTGCGCACTTGAATCGGCCGTTCGGCGACTCGCAACAGCAGGATCGCTTCCCGCCCAAGCCGGGCTACGGCCGCATTGAACACGCCGATGACCTCGAAGTCCGCCCGGGAGGGCCGGACGTCCTGCGGCCGGATGATCGGATTCTCCGACGCTCGAAACACCCCCATTTTTAAGCTCCTTTCGCATATCCGCACGGACTCGACGCATCGCACGACGCTCTCGAACGTAGCGGGTTCATACGGCCTCGACAACCAGGAAATGGCTGCATGCCGCGACGTTCCGGGGGCGTCAATCGGTCTGCGGATGCCGAAGCGGTCGATTGCCGCGGACGGATATCGTTGGTGTTGGTGCAACGTTGTGCTACAATAGCAGTCTGATACTATACGAGTCCTGCCGTCGCGGCGACCGCATTCCGTACTGGCGTTGGAGTGAGGAAAAGCAATGGAGTTCAGAGGGTTTCGAAGTCCGATTCTCCTGTCGGCGTTCCTTTTTGCTTATTCGTGTCTGATGCAAAGCGTCACGTGTCAGGCGGCGGATGCCCCCGTGGTCATCAACGAGTTGATGGCCTCGAACCTCTCGTCGGTTGCGGACCCGCAGGGCCAGTACGACGACTGGGTCGAACTGTACAACGCGGGCGACTTGTCGGTGGACGTGGGCGGTTTCTACTTGACCGACGACGCGTCCGAGCCCCGCAAGTGGCAGATCCCCGCGGGCAATCCCACGTTGACGACGATCCCGGCGAAAGGGCATCTGATAGTCTGGGTCGACGGCGACACGGGAGATTCGGGTCTGCATGCGGCCTTCAGTCTGAAGGCTGACGGCGACGAGGTCGCTCTCTTTCATTTCGACGGCGTCACGCGCCTCGACCGCGTCGCCTTCGGTCCGCAGCCTCAGAATCTGTCGTACGGCCGCTATCCCGACGGCGGGGACGAACTGAAGCTCATGGTCGTGCCCACGCCGGGAGAAGCCAACGTCGGCATCACGGCGGGCGTCGTCGCGGACGTGCAGTTCTCCCACCCGCGAGGTTTCTACGACAATGGGTTCAGCCTGGAATTGACGACGGCGACCGAAGGCGCGGTGATCTACTACACGCTCGACGGTCGAGATCCTCTCGCCCAGGCCGAGCGGGGCACATCGGGGACGAAATACACCGGGCCCATCCCGATCACTCGCACCACCTGCGTGCGGGCGGGCGCCACGAAGACCGCCTGGATCTCCTCGCAGACCGTGACGCACAGCTACATCTTCCCTGGCCAGGTCATCCGCCAGTCCTCGCAGCCGCAGGGATTCCCGGCCAGTTGGGGCGGCCGCAGCGCGGACTACGCCATGGACTCCCGTGTCGTGGACGATCCGGAGTATCGCGACGAAATTCGAGACGATCTCAAGTCGACGCCCTCGATCTCCATCGCAATCGCCAACGCGGATTTCTTCGAGAGCACCGGGATCTACGCCAATCCCACGATGAGCGGGATCCAGTCGGAACGTCCGGCGTCCATCGAGTGGATCGATCCGAACACCGGCGACGGCTTCTGCATCAACGCAGGGATTCGCATCCACGGCGGGCCCTACAGCCGCAGCGGCAATCCCAAGAACGCTTTTCGCCTGAACTTCCGGGCCGAGTACGGCAAGTCCAAGCTCGAATTCCCGCTCTTCCCGGACAGCGATGTCCAATCGTTCGACACGCTGGCTCTGCGGTCGATCTGGAATTACTCGTGGACGGGCGACAGCGGCATGAGCGGGGCGAGGAACGCCGACTATCTGCGGGACGCGTTCGGGAGGGACACCGTGCGGGACATGGGGCGCCTGGCCCCTCACGGCAGGACCGTCCAAGTCTACATCAACGGTCTGTACTGGGGCATGTACATCATGACCGAACGGCCGACGGAGGACTTCGCAGCCGCCTACCTGGGAGGCGCTGAGGAGGACTACGATATCCTGGAGGCGCCCAGCGGCACGGGAAGCAGCACCGTAATGGATGTCGTCGCCGGCGGCCAGTCCGGCCGGGACGCGTGGAACGCTCTGTTCAGTTTGGCGGGCGGCAACCTGTCCTCGGCCCAGGCCTACCGGGACGTCCAGGCGTACATCGACATCCCCGGGATGATCGACTACATGCTGATGATCTACTACGTCGGAAGCCGCGACGCGCCGGTGTTCCTGGGCGATTCCCGCACGCCTCGCAACTTCTACGTGATTCGGACGCGAAATCCCGGCAGTCCGTTCGTCATTGTCCCTTGGGACACGGAATGGGCGTTGGAATACCCCACCGATAACCGCGTGAACGTGGTGGGGGTGTTGAACCCGCATTACCTGATGGATCGACTCGCGTCGAATGCCGACTTCCGCATTCTCCTGGCCGACAGAATCTTCGAGCAGTTCTTCAACGACGGGGCGCTGACCCGTCAGAAGACGACGGAACGCTACATGGCTCGCGCCGACGAAATGTCCGGGGCCATCGTGGGAGAGTCGGCTCGGTGGGGCGACGTAAAACGTCCTTCCCAGCCGTACACCCGTGAGGATTGGGGAGCCGAGGTCAACCGGCTTGTGACGCAGTATTTTTCCGGCCGGACGGAGACCGTCCTGGGCCAGTTGAAGTCCCGCGGCTGGTATCCCTCGGTGGATGCCCCGGTCTTTCAGATCAACGGCAAAGATCAGCATGGCGGGTCCGCGCCTTCGCAGGCTTCGCTGGGGATGACCAAATCCTCCGCCGGCGGCACGATCTGGTACACGCTCGACGGCTCCGATCCTCGCGTCCCCGGCACGTCCGCCGTCAGCGACGATCTGACGCTCGTGGCTGAGAATGCCGCCAAACGGGTGCTGGTCCCCACCGCCCCTGTGGACAACGCATGGCGGGGCGGCGCCGATTTCGACGATTCGACGTGGGTCAGCGGCGCCGGCGGCGTCGGCTATGAGCGCAGCACCGGCTACGAGCAGTTCTTTACGATCGACGTCCAGGCCGGCATGTACGGCAAGAACGGCAGTTGCCTGATTCGGATTCCTTTCGATATCGCCGCGGGCGACCTGAGTTCGATCGCGAGCCTGGTGCTTGGCGCCCGGTACGACGACGGCTTCGTGGCCTATATCAATGGCTTCGAGGTGGCCCGCACGAATGCCGCGGGCGAACCGGTCTGGAATTCCCGGGCCAGTGCAGGCCATTCGGATCTCGACGCGGTGGAGTTCGAAACGGTCTCGCTGGCCGAGCACGTCGACAAGCTGCGGGCCGGCCGCAACATCCTGGCCATCCACGCCCTGAACGACTCGACCACCAGTTCGGACTTCCTGGTCTCCGTCACGCTGACGGCGGGCAAAGGCGCCGTGGGCACGCCCAGCGGGGTCTCGGCGACGGCCGCAGCGTACGCGAATCCACTGACATTGGACGCCAGCGTGCAGGTCAAGGCCCGCGTCCTGAGCGGCACGACTTGGAGCGCCCTGCACGACGTCGTCTTCGCCGTCGGCCCGGTCGCCGAGAGCCTGCGGATCAGCGAGATCATGTATCATCCCTCTGAGATCTCAGATCTCAAATCTCAAATTTCAGAAGCGGAGTACATCGAGCTGACCAACATCGGAGCCGAGACGATCAACCTGAACCTGGTCCGGTTCACCAACGGCGTGGACTTCACGTTCCCGAGCGTGGAGCTGGCGCCCGGCGGATACTGCCTGGTGGTCAAGGACCCTGCGGCGTTTGAGGCTCGCTACTCCGCCGGCCTGCCCGTGGCGGGTCAATACGACGGCAGCCTGAGCAACGCCGGGGAGCGGATCGAGCTTCGAGACGCCGCCGGGACGGTCATTCACAACTTCCGTTTCGAGGACAATTGGTACAAGGCCACCGACGGAGCGGGCTACTCGCTCACTGTCACGGACCCGGCGATAGTGGATCCGAACGCCCTGGGCGATCCGAGCGTCTGGCGGCCGAGCGAACAGCCCGGCGGCTCTCCCGGCAGTCGGTGACATTGAGGCCGTGATCTCGCGTATTGTGCGAACCCCGAGGCGGGCTCAGTGCCGTTTCAGTGCTGGTTCGTCGGTCCCTGCGCTCGTTTCATTCACTGCCTCCGCGGAGGGACAAAGCCCTGTTGACACCCTGTTTGCCCCATTCGTCACATCCCCTCGGGGACATTCTCCGGATTCAATAAAGAAATCCATACGTCACGACCGATAATTGTTGACAATTACCATCACTGAACCTATAGTCTGGGAGTGTGAGACGTCACGGTGAGGGTTCACCTGAGGAGGAGTCTCCGACAACGAATTGCTCCCGGAGGAGTCGTATGAGCAGCAGTTTGTTTGTCGAACAACCGCGGGGGCCGTAGGGGAAGACTGCAAACCCAGAGACACCACAAACAGCAGTCTGCCGAGGTCTCGGAGGCGGATGGCTTCGAGGCCGGACAACTTGGACGAATAGTCATGAGTCGGGGAGGACAACGAAATGAAATCACAGAACAGCAGAACAGCACTCGTCATCCTGATCGCCTTGGCCGCCTGTGCCGGCTGGGCGCGGGCCGAGGTCGCGGCGACGGTGGATCCCGCGGCGATCACGTGGCTGAACTCCGCGGGCGAGTACGCCGTCGGTTGGCGATTCTTCGTCGATCAGGAGATCGCGATCACCCACCTGGGGGTCTACGATGACGGCGATGATGGTTTGACGAGCACCCATACGATCGGTATCT
This sequence comes from Phycisphaerales bacterium, assembly GCA_039679525.1. Lineage (GTDB taxonomy): Bacteria > Planctomycetota > Phycisphaerae > Sedimentisphaerales > Anaerobacaceae > PLanc-01. The sequence continues at coordinate 5,510 of JBDKUU010000140.1, forward strand.
GGCGTGTGAACAAGACCGGCGGCCTGACCTTGATGGTTCAGGCGGACGTCGGGCCCGGCATGGCGACCGAGGCGGATCACCATGTCTACGTGGACATTCCGGACTTCACGATCGTGCCGGACCCGGTGCCCTACGTGCTGAACGGAGTCGAGTACTATGAGCGATGGGTCGTGGGCGTGTGGAGCCCGGCCGGAAGCGTCGACTCCTTCATCATGCAGCCCCGCGACGCCGCGACGATCAATGCCGAGACCGCGGGCGTCATTCGGATGCAGAGCCAACTGTCCCGAAGCAGCGCCACGTTCACGTATCCCTGGGCGAACGTGAGCGACTACGATCATTTCGGCGTCAACTTCAAATACGAGCCTCCGACGCCGGTGGCCGAGGCCGGACCTGACGTGGCGATTTTCACCGCCGAACAGAGTCTGAGCACGATCGCCGGAACCGCGACCGATCCGCACCCGGGTCCCGCGGCGCTGACGTATCGATGGCTCGAAGGGAACGTTGTCCTGCAGGACTGGACCGCTGTGGGAGCGGCGGATGCGGCGACTCTGAGCCTGGCGGCCCCCGTGCCGTCGTTCTCCATCGGGACTCACACCCTGACTCTGGAAGTCACCGACAGCGCCTTCACGGTCTCCGATACGATGACCCTGACGGTCTCCAATACGCCGCCCCATGCTCTACCCGCCCCGAGCACGCAGGCTGTGGAGTTCTACATGGACGCGATCATCATCGCGGCTGAGGTATCCGAGTTCGACGGCGACACCCTGACCTACGAATGGGTCAAGGACGGCGTCGTCCTCGATTCCGGCAGCGTGAGCACTCCGGCCGGCGGAGCCGAAGTGGCGATCCCCGACCTGGCGATCCGGGCCGGCGACTCCCGTTTCCCGCTGGGGCTCAATGAGGTGCAGTTGGTGGTCAGCAACGGCGTCAAT
>JBDKUU010000141.1:0-2000 GCA_039679525.1 Phycisphaerales bacterium
TGCGGCTGATCCTGACGCTGCGGGCGATCTCGCGCACGGGGACCATGCGCCCCCACATGTCGCGGATCGCAGCTTCTTGCTCTGGCGTTACGGTTGACTTCATCACGCCCACCGCCGGCCATCAGTCTTGGCCGCAATGTCTTCGATGGATGCGTGCGCCTGCCGTTCCTGCCACGCGACCTGGCTGACAACCTTGGCGGTCTTGTATTTTTTGACCGGGACAGATCCGATGGCGTTGTGTTCGGCGCACCAGCGGCCGGCCAGGGGCCGACAGCATGAGATGATCCCCTCGCCCTGCCCCGCGACAGGCCAGGAGCATTCGCCGAGGCCTCGCTCCGACCACGGCTTGGCCGTGTCAGGCACAAGCTGGAGGGGCGGCGCCAGGGAGACGGGTGCCGGCGTGGGTCCTTTGGGCTCCATCACCCGGACGGGCTTAGGGGCCGACAGCTTGATCCCTTTGACAGAGCGAGGAGCCGAGGCGGCGACGCGGTTCGCAGGGCGGTCGGCAGCGCGCTTCGTGGGCTTGTTGCCCAAAGCGCCGATGCGATACATCTTCCCGATCACGGCGTTTCTGGTGACGCCACCAAGCCGCTTGGCGACCTCTGTAGCTGATAGGCCGTCGTTCCAGAGCTTCTTCGCCAGCTCGGTTCGTTCGTCAGTCCAGCCGGAAGCGTTCTCACTGGTTTTCATTGGGCCACCTCGCCGCGGAAGGCCTTGACCATCGCCGCGCGTGTGCTGGCGACAGAAGGGGCCAAGCCGTAGCGGTTGCGCAGCAGGACATGGCGGAGCGCCGCCTCTGCCATGCGGTCGAAGGGAACGGACTCGGCTTGGCGGGTGACGATTGAAAGCGAGCGAGCGCGTCCCGGAATATCGGCAAGAACACCTCGCTCCTTGAGGGCCTGCACGAGCCGGTGAACACCGGACTTGCTCGCCAAGCCCAGGCGCTCCATCAACTGCTCATAGGACGGCGAAACGCCTTCCACGGTCAGCTCCTCGATAGCGTCGAGCAACCTCTTCTGTTGCGGCGTCATGCTGCGATCCCTTGTTTGGATTGGCGGGCGGTGTCTGGGCGGATGGTGACGTCGACGCCAGCCGTCGAGGCGTAGGTCTTCCCGGCATTGATCCAGCAGACCTGGGCGTCGTCGGCGAAGGCGACCGTGTTGCAGCCGTCGAGGACCGCCTTGATGATGTTGTCGAGGTCCGGGCGCTTGACCGGATGGATCTGGCCCGCCAGCATCGCGGCGCGGGCGGCCTTGGGCGTCGAGGCCGCGGGCTCAAGCCGGACGATGATGGAAACCTCCACCGGCCCGGCGAACCGCTCACGCCCCGCCATGGCGACATGGGCGGCGTGTTTGATCAGGCTCTCATAGGCGACGGTCTTCGCGTCGGTGAAGGTGCGGCCGCCGCCGAAGCGGGGCCGACCCTTGCCGCGAGGCGCGCCGGGGATGGTGAAGGTCAAGGCGGTCATTGCGCCGGCCACTCCCGCCCAAGCTCCTGGGCAAGCCGGGCATGGAACGCCTGATAGGCAGACGCTCGCGCCAGACCGAGGGCGCCGTCGTTGCCCCGCTCCTGGGCTTCACGGGCGATGTTGACCGCAAGGGCTTGGGCCTGGACCGTCTCAGGGGAGACGGGGGGCGGCGCAGGCGGCGGGTTTCGGCGAAGGTCGAGGATGGGAAGGAGGCGCATCGGTCGCTCCGAAAGGGGCGCGCCCTCCAGCCGAAGCCAGAGGGCGCCGGCGGCTTAGGAGGCGCGACCGAACACCGCTTGGCAGGCGGTGCGTTCGGCCACGTCGTTGACGATGGAGGAGAAGACGGCCTGCCGGACGTGTTCGGCCCGATGCAGAGCGATCCCCAGGTTCAGGGAGCCGTCATCCAGCTTCCACCGCAGGAAGGCGAACAGCTCGGTCTCGACGCCGCCGAAATAGACCGGGAAGCGCAGGAGGAACTTCGTCGGCAGCTCGACGCCGCCGCTGGTGCGGGCCTCCGTCTCGTCGGAGAATT
>JBDKUU010000142.1:0-2091 GCA_039679525.1 Phycisphaerales bacterium
CAACACGCGGTTGTATCGGGCGGTTGGGCCGAACGTCGGATGCGACTCGATCGGCGACGGTGACATCGCGCGTCCCATGGCTCGCTTCCTGGACCGCCTGGACCGCAATGGACGGCTGGCCAAAACCATCCTCTACAACCTCAATCCTGCGCAGAACGATCTCGTTGCGACGATGCTCGGCAATTTCCAGGATGGGGAAACGCCAGGCAAGATGCAATATGGAAGCGGGTGGTGGTTCCTCGATCAGAAAGAAGGGATGGAGCGGCAACTGAACTCGCTCTCCAACCAGGGGCTGCTCAGCCAGTTCGTCGGCATGGTGACCGACAGCCGGTCGTTCCTGTCCTACCCTCGGCACGAATACTTCCGCCGCATCCTGTGCAACCTCCTCGGCGCCGAAATGCGCGAGGGTCTGCTTCCGGACGACGTGCAACTGGTCGGCCGCATGGTCGAGAACGTTTGTTATCAAAACGCCGCAGGCTTTTTTGGATTCTAGCGAAGATTCCCCGCGCAATTTTCTCGCGTTGCTGCGTTACTGTTCCGTAGCACTGTCGAGAGTCGGGAAAGGAAGGGATGAGACCAGCCGCTGGTATACGGACCGGCGAGCTGAACGTGGGCCTCCCATCGATTTTTGACCATTTTCGTTGACCAATTGGGGGGTTTTGTCTATATTGAGCTACAAGTGGCTCGAACTGCCGGGAGGGGAGAGATATGTCTTTTGCGCAAGGTTGTTTGCGTCGTTTGGACGTTTTCACGGATGGTGCGTTCTCGCGCAAAGCTAAGCGGAGCGCTGATCCAGGCCATCGCAGGTTGCGATTCGAGGCGATGGAGGAGCGGGCGCTGCTGAGCGTCTCCGGCCAGTGCAGCTACCAGCACGTCCTTCTAGAGCCGGCGACCTATCCTCAGCCCCAAGGGGAATCTCCGGCCGAGTCGCCGATGCTGACATCGAGCCTGACGCCGGCTCAAATTCGAGGCGCCTACGGCATCGACAAAATCAAACTGGGCTCCCTTGTGGGCGACGGGACGGGCCAGACGATTGCGATCGTCGATGCCTACGACAACCCCTCGTTCGTCAGCAGCACAAGCAGCAGCTTCTCGACAAGCGACCTCGCCGTCTTCGACGATTACTTCGGGCTTCCCGATCCGCCGAGCTTTCTGAAGCTCAACCAGACAGGAGGGACCAGCTATCCGACGGGCGACACGGGCTGGGGGCAAGAGATCGCGCTGGATGTCGAATGGGCCCACGCCGTTGCCCCGGGCGCTAACATCATCCTCTTCGAGGCGAACAGCAACAGCACCTCCGACCTGATGGCCGCAGTCAACACGGCCCGCAACTACCCCGGCGTCTCGGTTATTTCGCTGAGCTGGGGATCGACGGATTACGGTTCGGGCTATCTGTACGACTCGTATTTCACCACGCCCAGCGGACATACCGGCGTGACGTTCCTGGCGTCGAGCGGCGACGACGGCAAGCCCGGCATCTACCCGGCCTATTCGCCCAACGTCGTGGCCGTCGGCGGCACCAGCTTGACGGTGAGCGGTACGAATTATGTCAGCGAGACCGCCTGGAGCGGCAGCGGCGGCGGCCAAAGCTCCTACGAGAGCGAGCCTACCTACCAGAACGCGTTCCAGAGCAGTGGGAAGCGGCAGATGCCGGACGTGAGCTTCGACGCCGACCCCAATTCGGGCGTCAAGTTCTATGACACCTACGGTTTTAGCGGCTGGGGCAACATCGGCGGCACCAGCCTTTCGGCTCCCTGCTGGGCCGGTTTGGTCGCCATCGCCAACCAACTGCGCGCCGAGGCCGGATTGGGAACCCTGGACGCCAACGGAAGCCCAACTCAGGTCCACACATTGCTCTATGGCTTTGCCGGTTCGTCCAGTAGCTACAACACCTTGGGCTATTACCACGACATCACCAGCGGCAGCAACGGGTATTCGGCGGCCGCAGGCTACGATCTGGTCACGGGCCTTGGCAGCCCCGTGGCGAACAAGTTGGTGCCCTCCCTCGTGACGGTCACCTCCAAGGGAAGCGTCGGCTTCTCGGCAAGCACCTACGCGCCCAGCGAGACACCGTTGGTGACGATTCTCGAT